>JAPKYC010000128.1 GCA_026394505.1 Methanothrix sp. | reverse complement strand
GCCTGTCGGTCCCGGCACCAAGCTGGCCACTTCTGAGGCAGGCCGCACTTTAGCCAAAGATCTCATCGACCTGGGAGGACGCCTGGGCATTCGCGTGGAGTGCGCCATGACCTTCGGCGGATCGCCGGTAGGCCGAACCATAGGCCCGGCCCTGGAGGTACGAGAGGCTCTCATTGTCCTGGAGAACAAGGGTGGACCGAACAGCCTGAAGGAGAAGAGCCTCTCTTTAGCCGGCATCTTGCTGGAGATGGGAGGAATCGCGGGGCGCAAAGACGGCTACAAGGCGGCCGAGGATATTCTCACCAGCGGAAAAGCCCATAAGAAGCTCATGGAGATCATCGAGGTTCAGGGTGGTAACCCGCTGGTCAAGAGCGAAGATATCGTTATCGGCGAGAATTGTGAAGATATTCTTGCTCCAGCAGGAGGCTACATCGTGGCCTTCTTCAATAAACGGCTGGTCGAGCTGGCCCGCATGGCTGGAGCTCCCTCGGACAAGAAGGCAGGCGTCATAATCCACAGGAAGATGGGTGAGAGGGTAAAGAAGGGCGAGCCTTTGATCACCATCTGCTCCTCTTCGGATTGGCAACTGGAGAGCGCCGTAAAGGATGCTAAGAGGCAGATGCCAATCGTTGTCGAGGGAATGCTGCTGGAGAGGTACCCCAGGATCACTGAGCTATAGAAATAGCGTTAGAGGGCACAAAAAATGTTGGTCGCAATTACCTATCACGAGGATTTCGGAAAGCATGGATTTAGCGTACTGAAAGAGCGAATCCGGCCATCATTTGAGAAGCTGATGGAGTCGGGGCTGGTGGATGGCGACGAGGTGCAGGTCTTCAAGGCAAAGCCCGCCCCTCTGGAGCTGGTGAAGCAGGCTCACACCGCGGCTCACATGGCTAATATGGAGGATGATCCATACCGGGAGGTGGCAATGCTTTCCGCAGGCAGCGTGATGATGGCGGCCGAGATGGTTGCTGGCGGCCGGGCCAGGAGGGCCTTTGCATATACCGGGACGGCCGGACACCATGCCTCGCGGGGCAGTTGCTGGGGCTTTTGCTACTTCAACGACGTGGCTATCACCATATTGCGTCTGCGCCAGATGGGATTGCAGCGCTTCCTCATCGTGGATGTGGATCCCCATTTTGGCGACGGCACGCGCGACTTTTTCAAAGACGATGCAGATGTATTTCATATTAACATGCACAGCGGCACCGGAGAAGAGCATGATCCAATAAAGAACAACTACGACATCGGCCTCACTTTTGGAGGCAACAATGAGCGGTTCCTGGCCGCTCTTAGAAGCGCCCTGCAATTGGCCAGAGATTTCGACTTTCAGATGGCATTTGTCATCTTCGGCCATGACTCCCACCAGGACGATTATGGGGGTTTCAATCTCACCTTTGAAGCCTATCCCAGGATGGCGCAATTAATAATGGAGACGGTAGGTGATAGGGGTCTGGTCTTTGTGCTGAGCGGCGGCTCGTGTGTGCATGTAGCAGAACAAGTGATTCCTGATGTTATTCGGGTCTTGGCGGGAAGGTGGCAGTCTTGAGGATGGCCTCCAACTGCTATCCCTGTATCCTGGACCGGGCCAAATTCGAGTGCGATCTCGTCTTTTCCCAAGAGGAGGAGAAGAAGGCGGCTATGGAGGAGCTGCTGGACTACATGGCCTGCCAAAAAGGCGGAGTGCCGGCACTGGTGGGAACCGAGCGAGAGAACATCATCAAAAGGCGCAGCGGAAATCCTGACCCGTATCAGAAATTGAAAGAGGAGAGCAATCGCGTGGCTGCAGATCTTCTGCCCCTGGCTGAAGAATTCTACGAAAAAGCTGATGACAAGATTGAAGCCTTAATTCGCATTGCTGCGGCCGCCAATTCCATGGAGTTCGGCGTCAAGGGCCACGACTACGATAACAGAACCTTTGCCGGGGTTTTCTTAAATACGCTTCGCGAAAAGCTGCACGGCAACATTGGCGAAGTTAAAAGGCGTCTAAGCAACTTTAGCGATATCTTTTATCTCACTGATAATTGCGGGGAAGTTGTATTCGATCTCTTCGTAATTGGAAAACTTGGGAGAATGGGAAAGCGCGTGGTAGTGGGGTCAAAGTCCGAGCCCGTCCTCAATGATGTTACCGTGAGGGAGCTCTCAGCCATGACCGATATGGAGGTCGAGGTCATTCCCACCGGAAATGTAGTGGGAACGGCCCGAGAGCACCTGGAGCCAGAAGCCTGCTCTCTTTTGTTCGATCCCGGCTGGCTGATATTATCCAAAGGCATGGGCAACTTCGAGACAATCTCCGAGTTCGAAGGGAGGCTTCTCGGCCGGCTTATCTACATTATGAGGGCCAAATGCGAGCCAGTGGCCATGGTGATTGGCGTTCCAAAGGGAACTTTGGTGGCAAAATCGATTTAGCGATAGTTCATATCCACTTCATAAGCCGCCACCTCTTCCAGCTCCTCTATGGCCGGCTCCATGAGAGAGATGTCAATGTCGAGGTGGAGGAGATCTTTTAATGCACCAAGCAAGTTAGTTGCCGCCCGGATGTCCACGGGGTCGGCTCCCGAACTGGTTGCCAGCAAGCAAAAGCCGCGCAGATCATACAGAGGCGCAAGCCCTGCCAGAAGGCCGTTTAATCCGCCGATAGCACCGCTTCGTAGCAAGGGGATTTTGCACTTACAGAGAGCCGTGGCAGAATCAAGATCTGTGGCGGTGCCCTGTATCTTCTCGTTTGTCTCTCCCACATATGCCGCGAGGGTGATCACATCCGTGACTCCCTGTTCCTTAACGGCATGCAGAATGTTTCCCGCCAGCTCATACATGCCTATCACATCCAGGGGCTGAGCATCGCCGGAGAGAATGAGCATGTTCTTTTTTTCCCTGGGGCACATAAGTTCCGCATGCATCAGCTCCGCCAACCCTTGGGAGACCATGACCTGGGGCGGGAAGCTGCGCGAAAAAAAGGGAATTATGGTACTGCATTCGAGAGCGGTAGCCAGGTAATCGGCAGCCACTTTGCCAACGCTTCCAATTCCCGGAAGACCGCAAATGCAGATGAAACGAGACTCAAACATCGAAATATTGTTGGCGTGCAGCTATAACATACTTTCGCCAACCATATTCTCTTAATTGCCGGCAGCCTCGATCAGCCAGTTGATCTTAATGGTCTCATTAGTCTCCGCGATGGGGAACTCTGCCGGCTGAATCTGGCCTCTATTGAATAGGAAGGAGTTTCCTGTACTGTCGATGGTCTCCATGCCGATGGGAGCGACCCCGCGATCGTAGAAGACCACATAAAAGTCTCCAGTTACAGGCACTGCCGGTATCTCTATCTCGCCGAATAGCGGTCCGGTCTCAGACAGGAAGTAATTGTTCTGAGAATCTGCAAATTTATAGAGAAGATTAAGATCTTTGTCTCTTATCTCAAGCATGATGTTTCTGTCGGCCGGGAACGTTTGTGTGGAATTATTAAATCCGCTCCACCCCACCACCCGCACCTTTTGCAGCTTCCATCCCGCTTTTGGGGCAGTGAACTTTACCGCCTCGCCTACGCCTAAACCTTCCGTGCCAAATTGATTTAATGTGGAGAATATAGTAAAGTTCATCTCCGAATAATTCTTTCCGCTATCTTCCCTTAGTGTAGTTAATTTTGATGTTGCCGCCTGTGTCGCCATAGCGTTTATGCATAGTGCTGCACAAAATAGGCAAGCAAGCAATAATATAGTCTTCTTCAAGTGATCACCCATGATCTATCAAATGATTTTTATCCATATAAAGATTCTGATGGTCTGAAATAAAAGAAAAAATAGTGATTGACATGTATTCGATTTTGTCAACCTGGAGAGGAGTTCCCTATCTACTCGCCGACTGCCCTGATAATCCAGTTGATCTTTGTGGTAGTGTTATTCTCATCAGTGTATTGGGCGGGAATCAACTCGGTGGTTAGACTGTCGTAGAAGTAAGAGTTTCCGGTTCCGTTTTCGTTTTCCCTTCCCATAACCATTGCTCCACGATCATAAAAGACCACATAGAAAACGCCGGTAACTTTGAGCGCAGGGATATCTATCGCTCTTAAAACCGGTGCTGGGAAAGTGAAGTATGCATTTTGCGTATCGGCCAGGCGATAGAGAAGGTTTAATTTTTCGTCCCTGATCTCAATGAGGAAGTTATTCGGCGAGGGAACCTTTTTTTCCGTGCTATTAAAGCCGTTCCAGCCTGCGATTCGTATCTGCTTTATATTCCAGTCAGGCTTTGGCGCAGTGAATTTTACCGCTTCGCCGATGCCGAATGCATCGATGCCCCAATCGGTGGCCGCAGAATACAAAGACATATTCATTTTGGTGAGGTTTGTTCCGCTGTCCTGTTTTAGTACTACCATGCTTGCAGCAGCATCATCAGCACTATTTTGAGCCACAGCCATGCCCAATAGAGCTAAAAAACAGAAAGCCGAAATCAGAAGAATCATTTCTTTCAATCTATCACCCAGGAGTGGTAATCAAATTCGATCTTTATATAGATGATGCTGGATTGCATAGGCTGTGTAGTCCCGAATGTTTGGACTTTATTTACTCCTGCCCGCAAATTACATTCTTTAGCAACCATTTAATTCAGTCTCCATCCGATTCAGGAACATTCCCAATTTGCATCCTTCCGGCAGCCTTGACCAGAATGCGATATCTGGCGTCTGTAGATACCATTTTGTATCAAGGGACTCATGAAATCTAGCTGTATTATACCAATTCATGAAATTGTCAAAATTGATGTGTTTGATTTTATTCTCCTCAAGAAAGTCCTCAAATCTGCTATCCGCATCGCCATTCTTGTCTCGCTTGTTTACATAGAATTGGGTCCCTCTATCGGTCAAAACCTGCCTGATACTTGTCAGCCAGCCAAATCTGCCCATGGCTTCTTTGAGGAGCTGTAAGGCGTTATCTGTTGTTTCGGCATCGAACTTCCCCGCCCGCGAGAATGAGCCGCGAACTATCATCGAGGACCGCGCAGACAATGCATCTTGGTTTTCGTCCAGTGCATCCAGACACGCTTCACAGAGGACGGACTCAGCTTCATATCCTCCGCGATTCTTTTGGTGCTCTCGCCTCTCTTTTTGGCCCGAATGACATATCTGATCTTCCTCTCTGTTAGCTTTACGACTTTATTCTTCTTTCCCATGCCACATTGATGGATATATAAAGTCAAAGGTTTCGGGACTACACACGAAGTCACGATGAGAGGAAGACAATTATGGCTACAGCGCCGATCCGCCTGGCTGCGCCCGCACGCGCTCGCATTCGGGCGCGGGAGGCCGGTCGGGCCTGAGAGTCAGGTGGAGATGGAGGTCGGAAAATAATATTAGCTGAAAATTATAGCCTAACAACTAACGATCTCACCACAGAGCTCACAGAGCGCACAGAGGACGCACAGAGACCTTTAAAAGGAATTCCCTGGCAGTCTCCAGCATAGCTATCTTTGCAAAGCTGTGGGCTAGCCTCGCCCGGTTCTCGCTCGTGGCCGCTGCCCGTGGGCCCAGCCTGGGCTGCTCCGCTCGTCATGGCGGACTTGATTGCCTGGCGAGAACTTAGGGGGCAGGAGGGCCAGGACCACGGGTTCACGCGAAGGCGCGAAGCCGCGAAGTCTCGATGAGAGAAGGACAATTATGGGCTACATCGCCGTCCGCCAGGCTGCGCCCGCCCGCACGCGCTCGCACTCGGGCGCGGGAGACCGGTCGGGCCCGAGGGTCAGGTGGAGATGGAGGCCGGCTAAGGCTGCTTTTTTGGGGGGCAGGATTTTGGAACCGATGACGATTTGCGGTTAATATTAGCTGAAAATTATAGCCTAACAACTAACGATCTCACCACAGAGCTCACAGAGCGCACAGAGGACGCACAGAGACCTTTAAAAGGAATTCCCTGGCAGTCTCCAGCATAGCTATCTTTGCAAAGCTGTGGGCTAG
>JAPKYC010000251.1:6305-9668 GCA_026394505.1 Methanothrix sp. | reverse complement strand
ATAATACTGAGACATCCGATGAAGATAGCTCCCCTTTGTATGAAGTCAGAATGACTCAGTTTACAGAGGAGATGGGTCTGTACTCTAATGAAACCTCAGAGACTAGCCGTGAGTATGGTAGTATCGAAACTCAGATGCTGACTGTCCAGAGCCAGGAGGAATGCAATGGAAACAAGAACTGCCCGTTGAACATAAAGCTGAATGTTATGGGCGAGAATGACCCTGGAATGGTGACGATGGCGACGTGCCCAGATACATGCAGTGGGAATACTTGCGCAGAGACCTGCTCAGCTACATGCAGTGGGCCCACTTGTTCAGATGCCTGCCTAGCTACATATGGTGAGGCCACTTGTGCTGAAACCTGCCCAGATACATGCATGGTTGACACCTGTTCAGAAACCTGCCCAGATACATGCAATGAGGCCACCTGCTCAGCCACTTGCCCAAATACATGTAGTGGAGCTGCCTGTCCAGAAACCTGGCCAGATACATGCAGTCAGAACACTTGTGCAAAAACCTGTTCCGATACATGTAGTGTGGCTACCTGTTCGGATACCTGCCCAGATACATGCAATGGGGCTACCTGTTTAGTAGATACCTGCCCAGCTGGATGCAGTTTGGATACCCGTTCAGAAACCTGCCTACCCACATGCATTGGGGATACCTGTTCAGTTGTATGCCTAGAGGGTGAGACGTACTACACCTGTTCAGAAACCTGTCCAGATACATGCAGCAAAAATACATGCCCATATACATGCTATCACGACACTTGTTCAGAGACCTGCCCATATACATGCGGTGGGGACACTAGCTCATCTGCATATCCAAAGGGTTTTGCCGCAGAGGGCGTTGCTGCGATGGGCGGAGGACAGAACTGGACGTATAGCACCTGTGCAGCTACCTGTCGAGGCACATGCGAAGATACTTGCACGCATACATGCGGCGGGGACACCTGTACAAACAACTGCCCAACATTAAGTGGGAACACCTGCTATATTACCTGCGTAGCTACATGCAGTATGTCCACTTGTTGCGCAAATACCTGCTATGCTACCTGCCAGTCGGAGACTTGTTCTGTTACCTGTCCAGATTCATGTTATCCCGCTAACTGTGATTATACCCGCACAGATACATGCAGTAAAGCCACATGCCCATCAACATGCTATCACGACACCTGTGAAGAAACCTGTCCACAAACATGCCATCTCGATACCTGTGAATATACTTGCCCACCCACATGCTCCGCCACATGCCCAAATACATGCCTAGACACATGCCCAGATACATGCAAGCAGCTGACCTGTCATCCGTCCAGGGATACCTGTAGTAATCAGGTATGCGTATTCACATACCCAGATACATGCCCACATACTTGTAGTAATCAATTCGGAGAGTGTTGTGAGAATAACCAACTAGCTGGGATTCGAGGCCTGTAATACGTCGAGAATCAAATTGGCCATTTGGACCAATGTTGGAGGTTGCGATGCCATTGGCCCCTGGAAGGATATTCAAAAAATTGTGCAGCCCTATCATAGCAAAAGGTACGGAAATCCTCGTAAGCTAGAATGTGTAAAGGTGATACTGAAAAACAAATTATTATTGTGCATTTTCTTTATATTTATAACTTCCAGTGCACTCTCGACATCAGAGCAGTTGGCAAAAGACGAAAATAGAACCGCCTGCTTCAATAAAATATTCTCCGATTTTGGAACCGATACAAATATGAATGGATTATATGATATAATAACCATAAAATTAGGTATAAACGTATTTACTTCTGGTGAATATACAGTAAGCGGATCACTATATGATATCAGTGGCAATGAGATTATCAACACTACCAAAAAAACTTTCATAAAGTTTGGGTGCCGTTTTATAGGATTGGAGTTCTATGGATCGAAGAGAGCTGGACGGCACTATCTGAGGAATTTGGCGCTATACGATCCAGATGGGAACTTGATCAATTATATAGGTGATGCATACATTACAAAAAATAAATATTATAATCTGGAATATGGCCCTTTGACGAAGGCCAAACTGACAGGATATTATAATGACTACGGGACAGACGCAAACGGAGATGGCCTGTACGATTTTCTGACCATTGATACCGGGATAAATGTGAAAGTGCCTGAAGAATATAGCTTGATGGGATATATTTATGATCTAAAAAATAGAGAGGTAATATGGGCGATGGATCATGGAAATCTCTCCAAGGGATATCATACTATGCACCTCAATTTTGATGGCAGGAGCATAAAGAAGCACGGAATGAACGGTTCATATTATCTTGAGAACGTAACATTAATTTCAGGTTCGTCATACACCGGATTAGACATATGTGATTATCTTAGAAGAGCATATAATACATCTGTATTTAACTATTCAGACTTTAGAGATTAATGCAGCAGTGGATTCTAGCTCCAACAAGATAGAGGATTATATGGATATGAAGCATTTAGCGGTAAGACAATGCTCAAAAGCCTTGGCAATACTAATCCTGTTTTGCCTATTGTCAGATATGGGATTCGCGTCAGAAGGGAAGATGGTAATTTCAGGAATCTGCTTTGGTGAGCTCCTCCTGAATTTCACCGTCTCGGACACTGCACCAGTATTTTCTGGCGGCTACAGCTATGACATCGTGGGCATTAACATTCCACCGATCTCATCTTTCAATACATCATCAGACAAGAAAGGTTACAGCTATAGTCTCCCAGGTGTTTATATCCCCGGAAAGCCCAACGATTTCATAGTATCTGCCAGCAAGGTGAAAAACCTCAACATAGGCCTCAAGAAAGATCCGGTCAAGACAAGCACAAACCTCACACGAATCTGGATTACCTCTCAGGTCCAGGCAGATAAGAATAATGTGGCTAATGCTACCAGTGACTTGCTTTCTCCCGGTCGATACCAAGCCAAACTCTTCGGTGATGCAGCAGAAAATGTCTCCCAGGTGAACTTGACCATGACCTTTGTCAAGAAGATAATCGTAAACGGCAGGTTCAACTTCAGCATAAATACCGAAGGCTTCCCATTGGGAAACTATTCGATAAACATAGAGGCACTCAATGGATCTATCCGCATGGATAAGCTGGCCGTGGACGGTCTTTTACTTGCCAAATAGAGATAGTTTCTCGGATAGCTGTAACAATCAGCTTCAGGAGTTTAGAAATGCCTTTGCTGGGCGCTCCTCACCCATGGCCCCTGCAAAACAGTTTTCAGTCATCTCTCTATGTCATCCGCCGCGCCAATCCCAGAAAATCCGCCATCATTTTTTAAGATGGGGAATATTTGGCATGATGGCAAATATAGAAAGTGGTGTGATAGTAGTATTAATATTCGAATTCCGCATGCCGCCTTGAT
>JAPKYC010000251.1:0-6266 GCA_026394505.1 Methanothrix sp. | reverse complement strand
ATGGTCCTGCCTTCCAAATATTTTGTTTACCTTGGTATGTTGCTGGAACTATAGAAATCAAATAATTGCATCTATCCGACTTGTTTTTTGCGATAGTAGTGATAGGTGAGACATTTTTGATGGCTACAGCGGCACCATAAGGCGGGACTCCAAGCGTTTCTATCCTAAAATTAGATGCATTCAATCCACAGATATTTGTCTGATTCACTAAGTTGACTACTCTAACGCTGAGATTTACCGGCTTACTATTCCCAGGAGCTGCGGGTATTATTTTCACTGATTTTATATTAATAGACAGTGAAATATTCTCCTTTGGTGACGTATAATTATTGTTGGATTCGGACGTAGTTGCATTGACTATGCTCACTGCCAGAACGACGATCACGAGGCAGGCTAGAATAACCTTTGTACTCATGTTATCATCTCTTTGATATTATTTATTATATTGTATTTGATTTAAATAGCAACGACGCGGATTCCACCAAGGTAACATACTAATAGTTGAGCAAAAGTATTTAAAGCCATCTACCTCTCGGATTACTTGGGAAACAAATCAACGTGGAGTCATTTTGTCTCCTCGCGATCCGTGCCTGGTCCTTGTGCTTTTTGCCATTGTCGCTGAACGCTTTTCCGGGATTATCAGTCAATTCATCTCTCCATCGGGATGGGAGACTGGGATAAATCCCGTTCTCGTGGGCTTATGCTATTGGTATTTAAGGCTTGAGAGTACTATTAAGCTGTAATGAGAAAGATCATCAAGATCGACCAGTCGCTCTGCAACGGCTGTGGCGAGTGCATCACCGCCTGCGCTGAGGGTGCCATCGAGCTGAAGGACGGAAAAGCCCGCGTGGTGAGCGACAGCTTTTGCGACGGCCTGGGCGCCTGTTTGGCCGTCTGCCGCGAGGGCGCTCTGACCATCGAGGAGCGCGAGACTTTGCAGTTTGATGAGAAGGCGGCCAAAGAGCATAAGCATCATGCCAGAGGCGCAGATGCTGTTGCCGATGTCACGCCCTGCACCCTGCCAATTACCCTGAAGCAATATCCTAAGACGCCAGCCTCACACGGACATGAAATGACAAAGAGCGGAGTGGCAGGAGAAAACGAGCTTATTGGCTGGCCCATCCAGATGAGACTGGTGCGCCCCTGGGCCCCTTATCTCAAGGGTGCCAGACTGCTGGTGGCCGGGGACTGCACCGCTTTTGCCTATCCCGCCATCCAGCAGGACTTCATCAAAGGCCGCGTGGCCCTGGTGGGCTGCCCCAAGCTGGATGATGCAGCGCCCTTTGTGGACAAACTCAGCGAGATTCTCAAGGCCAATGAGATCCGGGACATTGCCGTGCTGCACATGACCGTCCCCTGCTGCGCCCAACTGCAAGGCCTGGTAGCGGAGGCTGTGTTGCAATCGGGAAAGGACGTGCCGCAAAAAAGCTATGTGGTGGGAATCGACGGCAAACTGAACCAGGAATAGATCAAATGGAAAAGTTTTTACTGTTAAGAGGAGAGAGTCATACCCATGGATTTCAGCCGTCGCTTTGACCTGGCAGCAGGATCCCTGGTCTTCCTGGTCTTTCTTGCTACCGTATACCTGACCAAGGATTTCCTTACCACTATTTTGCTGAGCATAGTCATGGTGTTTCTCCTCAAGCCACTTTATGCCGCTTTCTTTCGTCTGACCCGGCAAAGGCAGATCTCCTCATTTTTCTCTATATTGATTGTCTTCATCTTTATTCTGACCGTCCTGATGGGTATCACCACTGTGCTGCTGGTGGAGATATCCAATCTAGAGAAGTCTGGAGCCCTATCAGGCCTCCAGTTCACTGCCATAACCCAGGAGATCGACAAATGGGCCCTGAGCGCCCTTCCTGCCTGGGTTTATGATTACGTGAATGTTATTATACTTAAAAATGTGCAGGAGATAAGCGACATTCCCATAGCCATCGCCACCTGGCTCTTTCCCACTGTGCAGCAAGAGCTAACCTCATTTGCCTCTGATCTGCCCGTGCTCTTTGCCCAGTTGATAGTAGTAGTATTCATCACGTACTATATTCTCATAGATGGCAAAGAGTTCATGGCCAGGGCTGTGGACCTGATTCCCAGGCAGAAGCGAGGAATTGTTCTGAATTTTCTACAGGAGCTTAGCAGCATCTATAACACCCTTTTTACTGTCTACTTCACCACATCTATGTTAAGCGGCGTTTTGGCGGCCATTGGCTTTTCCATGCTGGGTGTGCCCTATCCCTATTTGCTGGGGGCAATAGTAGGCATCTTTACGCTCGTTCCCATGCTCGGGCCGCCTTTTGTATTCATTCCTATGGCTCTCTATTATCTGTTCATGGGGGACATGATCCGTTTCCTGATAATCATGGTATTTGGAACGGTGGTGCTCATGGTTATACCTGAGAACGTAATCCGCCCTCATCTGGCCATGAAGAGCGCCAGGATTCACCCCATAGTCACACTGCTCGCCTACACCGCCCCCATATTCGTGGTGGGGATCATCGGGGTGATTATCGGCCCCACGCTCTACGGTTTTCTATTGGCGGCCTACCGGGCGGCCATCAATAATCGGGAGACTTGACTAATGGAAAGCTTTATCTCTTTTTATAGGCCACTAGTCTAGTTCAGTTCCATGGAGCTTTAAAGATGGGCGTAGAGAATGGCTTGGAGAAGTGTGGTGCTATTGATGTGGCAGAGCTGCTGCTGACGGCAGATATTTATAACCGCAAAGAAAATTTGACTGAAGACGACCTGCCCCCCAATATTCGCAAGCATTACTTCGATGTGCAGACCAAGAGCGTTAAAAGGCCGATTTATGTAACCAGCGCCGATGCACAGAAGATCTATGGCATCGAAAATGTTAAAGCAGTCATAAAAGATCTTACGTTTGTGGCTCTGGAGGAGTTTGGCTCTCAGCTCAGGCTGACCGTATTCGATGTGGCGGCCAAGTGGTTCGCCAATCAAAAGGATCTGGCCAGGATCAAATCGAATCCCACATTGGCCTACTTCTATGAGAACTATGATTCTCTGAATGTGAGCTATGCCCTAGCCAGGAGTGCCAATAAGCCTCTCTCTGCCGACAGGGAGTGGATCGACGCTCGGATAAAGGAGCTTTGCAAGGATTCCAAGGAAGCGGAAGAGCTTCTCAAGCTGGCCTACATCAAGGCCCCCGAAGATGTGAGGGACAGCGTTGCCGGCCTGATTTTAACCGAGGATCAGAAGGCTGAGATAGAAAAAATGGGCAAGGCTCTGAAAAACCGGCAATATCTGCGAGAGATCGGACTCTATGAAATTGGCAAGCTTCTTTTTGTCGGCCCGCCCGGTACCGGCAAGACCACCACGGCTCGCGCTCTTTCCACCGGGTTTTCCCTTCCCATGGTGGAGGTTCGCCTCTCCCGGATCCCCCGCCCGTATTTGGGCGCGACCTCCAAGAACAGAGACACGGTCTTTGAGCTGGCCAAGAGGCTGTCCCCCTGCATACTGCTCATTGATGAGTTCGACTTCGTGGCCAAGACCAGGACCTCAGATGAGCACGGAGCCATGAAGAGGGCCGTTAACACGCTCTTAAAAGCCATCGATGAGATCAGCCTGGTGGAGCACGGCGTTCTGCTTTTAGCGGCCACCAACCACCCTCAACTGCTGGACTATGCCGCCTGGAGGAGGTTTGACAAGGTATTGAACTTCCCCCTGCCGGACAAGGAGATGAGGCGCATGATTCTGGACAAGGTATTGTCTCGCATTGATGCCGACGTAGATACAGCCGCGCTCGCAGAAATGACGGAGGGCTACTCGGGCTCGGACCTCCGGTTGGTGATCAGAGAAGCGGTGCTCAATGCTCTATTGGAGGATCGCAGACACCTGGGCCAGGAAGATCTGAAGAGGTCAGTAGAGGAGTTCCGGCGCAGGATCTCTGATTACAAGCGGAGCATCACGGTATGAGGGATGCATGAGGGCGACATGAAGGTCACTCTCCTGGGCACGGGCGACGCCATCGGCACACCCAAGATCGGCTGCAAGTGTCCGGCCTGCATGGATGCTTTGCGGGGGGGCAGAAGTCGCAGGATGAGGTTTTCCGTTCTCATTGAGTCGGATGAGGAGGATGGCCGGGTTTTGGTGGACAGCAGCCCTGATTTGCGCTGGCAACTGTTGAAGAAGGACATATCCAGTGTGGACGGCGTGATCTGGACGCACGCCCATTATGATCACTATGCCGGCTTTGGGGATTTTCACCGGGTGCAAAGCCATGTGGATGTCTATGCTCTGAAGAACACCATGAACTATATCCTCAACTATCTTTATTTCCTAAATCCTGTACGCCATGACGTAGTAGCCTGCCAGCCCTTCGATATTGCGGGAATGCAGTTCACCCTCTTTCCCGTCAACCATCCGCCCACGGAGACAGTTGGGGTGCGCATAGACGACGGCAACCACGTGGTGGTGATCACCAGCGACACCAAGATGGAGATCCCGGAGGAAAGCCTGGAGCTGATGAGGGATGCCGATCTGATGCTGGCGGATGCCATAACCCCGCCGGGCTACACCATCAGCAAGCACATGACGGCGGATGAGGCGGTAGCTTTGGGAGAGCGCCTGGGGGCAAAAAGGCTGCTGCTCACCCACCTGAGCCACCTTTATCCACCCCACGAGATGGCCCTCAAGAAATGGCCGCTGGGCCATGATATGATGGAGATAGTGCTTTAAGAATCATTGTCTTCTTCGCGGCTTCGCGCAGTGTCATGGGATCAATCGAAGGCGCGATAGATGCGAAGTCCAGATGAGAGGCGGACATTTGCAATAGTATTCTTCCGCTAAAATATAGCGATAAAGACATATACAAAGAGCTATGAACTCCTAAAAGATGAAGAGGCTTACGGCTTATGTCTCGGGCAGTGTCCAGAAGACAGGATATAGAGCAAAAGTTGCCGATTTTGCCAGAATGCTGGGACTAAAAGGAACTGTGGAGAACCTTGACGACAGCCGTGTGAAAATATTGGCCGAAGGCAGTGAGGATAAGCTGAAGTGGTTTGAAGAAGCTATTAATATTAATGATAATCTGATACAAGTCTCCGCTATCGAAAGAGAATATTCAGAGCCGAAGGGTGATTTCAGCAGGTTCTACAAGCTTGTGGAGAAGGGAGAGACAGATTCTCGGCTGGATACTGCCGCATCCCATCTAAATAATCTCATTGGGGCAGTTAATAATTTGAATGATAATCTTGGCAGAAAGATGGATGTCATGATCGATCTGCAAAGAGAGACCCTCAATGCCCAGGAAAAACTGCTGGAAGAGGTTTCGGAGTCCAGAAAAGATCTGAAGGGATATCTTGAACAGAGATTTGAAAAGCTGGAATCAGAAGTAACTGAAATGCGAACTGCTCTGAGAGAAAAAGGGATTATATAGGCCTTACTTCCGGGCAGAAGCTCGTTGCCATCTCCTGGAACACCAAAAGAGCTTGATCATTGCCTATGTTTTGATTCTTACTGGGAAGATGTCTATGAGAATAATAATTATTTTAATCATTCTAATGCTACAGCCGCTTGCTGTGATGGCCGCCTCTGATGCGTCAGGCGTCCTGGAGAAGGATGCTGAGAATGAATCGGCGGCAATTGCTCCCAATGATTTTAACGCCACTCTGAATTATAGTTATGAGGAAATTGACCGGCATGCTTTGAATGCACCCCCTTCCGCCGAAGTCTCCGTGCAAAGCCTGGCCGCCTATCTGGCGGAGCCGGCGAAAAATGATCGCGTCTCCGTGCAAAGCCTGGCCGCCTATCTGGCGGAGCCGGCGAAAAATGATCGCGAAAAGGCCAGAGCCATATTCCGGTGGATCACAGAGAACATCGACTACAACGTGGAGGTTTTTTTCAAGGGAGGCACCGGGGCCACGAATTCTGAGGATGTTTTGAAGAGCAGAAAATCGGTCTGCTACGGCTATTCCGATCTCTTCCTCTCCCTGGCCAGGGAGGCGGGCCTTGAGGCGGTAAGGATCAGCGGCTACGGAAAGGGGTACGGCTACCAGCCAGGCAAGAACTTCAGTGGCCCCTCCAATCATGCCTGGAATGCGGTTATGATAAACGGATCCTGGTATTTGATCGACACCACCTGGGGGGCGGGGTATGTGAGCGGGGATCGGAAATACGTGCGCCGGTTCGATGATCACTATTTTATGGCGCCGCCCTCTCAGTTCATCTATGACCACTTCCCAGAGGAGGCCCGCTGGCAGCTTCTCGATGAGCCAGTCTCAAAGGAGGAGTTTGAGCGGCTTGTC
>JAPKYC010000024.1 GCA_026394505.1 Methanothrix sp. | reverse complement strand
AATGATGGATCCACTTCAAGCCCAGATAGGCGGAGAATTCGCCAGTGCTCTGACCAATAATATCTGGATTCTCTTATTCATATTTCTCTTTCTGGTTCCCATGGTGCAGAGGTACTACCTGCAGACGGCAAGAAAGAGCGTCCTGGCAAAGTTGGGAAAGACCCGTGGTACGCAGGACATAACCCTCATTCATCGCCAGGAGACCATCAGCATTCTTGGCATCCCTTTAGCCCGCTACATTGATATCGATGACAGCGAGCGGGTAATGCGGGCCATACGCGCAGCAGAGAAGAATGTGCCCATCGACATCATACTGCATACACCGGGAGGGCTGGCTCTGGCGGCCACGCAAATCGCCATGGCGCTAAAGGCCCATCCCGCCAAGAAGACGGTAATCGTACCCCATTACGCCATGAGCGGCGGAACTCTCATTGCTTTTGCCGCCGACAAAATAATCATGGACCCGCACGCGGCCTTGGGTCCAGTGGACCCGCAACTGGGTGATATGCAGGGCAGCTACCCGGCAACGTCGCTCTTAGCGGTCGTAGGCAAGAAGAAGATCGATGAGATAGATGACAGGACTCTTATCTTCGCAGAGGAGGCGAGGAAAGCCATGAACCAGATGCGAAATCTCTTGAAAAAAATACTGGAGGGAAAGTGCGGCGGCGAGAAGCTGGACAATATCATCGAGGAGTTCGTCTCGGGAAAATATACTCACGACCATCCCTTTATGGCCGAGCAGGCCCAATCTCTCCTGGGCGAATGCGTAGAGACCAATGTCCCGGAAGAGGTCTATGCCCTGATGGATCTGTACCGCATGGAAGCGGGAAGGAGCCGCCCCGGTGTGGAGTATGTGCCCTTGATGAAGCATTAATTCGCGATGATATTCGCCGACTGGGACATGATATCTACATCGGCAAGCCGTCCTTCGACTTCCATGGAATCCCCGAAGATGCCTTCCATGAGCACCTTGCCGTTGTGGGCCATGAGCCTGACAACTCCCTCCATGGCCTTTTCGCGAGCGTTGCCTTTCAAAATGTAGACTGTAAGTTCGCACATAGTTCCTCTTAAAATGATAATAATAAGGCGGGCCCGGCGGGATTCGAACCCGCGACCCCCGGGTTAGAAGCCCGGTGCTATATCCTGGCTAAGCCACGGGCCCGCAAATGGATTTTAGCCGCCCTTGGGCGGTATCTGACCTAATGACACTTTGAGCTGCTCTTGCAGTTGAGTGAACCGGCCCTGAATGCGCTCTTCCTGCTTGGCCATGGTCTTTTGCCGGATATCCATCATATCCTTTTTCTCTTTCAGCTCTTCTGTCAGCTTGAGCTTATCTGCCTTAAAGAGAAGCTCCCCAACGCTCTTGTATATAACGGCGTCGTCTGCGCTCTTCTCCAATTCCTTCAACGCCGCTTCAGTCTCCCTGATCAGACCCTCGATCTGGCCCTTCTGAGTCATAACGGCCTGGGCCTGCTGCTGAAGCTGCTGCAGTTGTGCCAACTGATTTTGTATCTGCGGAGGCAATTCGCCACTCATAAACTCACCATCTCAAATGCGATCTTAACCAACCTTATCCAGGTATTTAAGGCTGCCCTGAGAGAGACTGTATCCTCTCCCCGGATCTTCAATCGAATAGAACCGTCTTCCAGGCCCATCGATACATTGGACCTATGCAGATCGTCGTCAAGTTCGGGCGCGAGCGCCTGATAGATCTCTCCGGCATGACTGCTTTCGAACACGAACTCTGCACAGCACTTCATGTCTTCAGCCTGAAAACTGCCTGGCCTTCGTCCATGAAATCGATATTACCAGATGCTGCTCTAATTATGCGCCCCTGGGCCGGGACGGCCTCGCCGAGCCACTCCAGCTCAAAGAACTGAGCAATGGGAAGAGCAACCGTGCCTTCACCTACGACCCTTGGCACGTCCTTCTTGAGCCGTCTTGCCTGCGTATCCCCTGAGAGCTGGAAGCTCAATTGCTCCTCTTTTTCCGAGGTGCGCTTGACAAGACCTGCCGGATTGCCGTGATCCTCTACCACCACCAGCCAGGTTTCGTCCTCTCCCGGCCGTTGCTTTCCCCGATTCATATAAGGCAGAGAGAGGAACGAGGCCAGAGTCCTGGCAAACCGCCTTGCCTTCGCAGACGGGTCTCGCGAGGTGGTGACGAACATCAGACGGCTTGCATCTTCTTGACCGTGGTGGGCCGCTCCTTCATCAGGATCCTGTGCCCACAGTAAGGACAGCGTATGCCGCTGTACTCGTAATCAACCTCCACGGTCTTCTTGCATCTGGTGCACTTATATGCCATCTTCTAAGCCGCCTCAAGAGTCTTCTTGAGAGACCTTAGCACGGAGCGGCCTAAAGACGTCTCCGGCAGGAAACAACCGCCGGCAAAGGTGTAGCCGCATTTGCTGCAACTCCAAATGGCTGTACTAGTCCTTGTTACTCTATTCCTATTGCACGAAGGGCAGTCATACGAAGCCTTGCTCTTCTCTTCCGAATCGGCTACTTGCTTTCGCGATTTGCGGCCGTACCTGGGACCAAACCGGGCTGCGGATCTGCTCTTCCTTCCTTTTTTAGTCTGATTTACCATGATCGTTACTTCCGTTTATGCTTCCAGAAACTTTTCCCGGATTTCTTTCGCCTTCTCACATGCTATATCAATGATGCGGTAGATCTGCTCAGGTTTGAGCATTCCCGTGCCGCTCTTCTGCGTGCCGCAGATATTGCCGTTCATCGTGGATATAATTGTGAGACGGGTATTGGCAATGGCCTCTTCATCCACACCGGGATCAAACATCAAGACGTCATTGAACTCAATGGCCGTCGTAGCTATGGGAATGTCTCTTATGGGCAGGTTGTAGTCCTCGCCCAGGCCAAACCTGGCTGCTGGCACCTTGGTGGACAGCAGCGCGGCAATAGCGCCCAGTGACGCGGCGTCGAGGATGTTTCCGCAGTCATCCAGGATATGAACATCGATAAATATAATCCAGACCTGTTTGCCGGGCACAATGCAAAGCGCCTCCAGATCCACTGCCTTGGATTCGCGCACGCCGCGATCCACTACGCGCGCCAGCTCAATTCCCATCTCATTGGGCGGACCCGGCTCAAAGGAGGGGGAGGCAAGCGGCACCAGCTCGGCATTGGTGATGATGACTCCTTTATTGGGCGTATCCTGGAAGGGCTCTCCGGGCTGCATCTTCACGCCCACCAGCACCTGGCTGGAGCCCAGTTTCACCAGCGCACTGCCTTCCGCCTTGCGGATCACATCCCTCTGGATGGATATCTCCCTGTACTGATCAAAGGTCCGGCCATCCACCCTCTCTCCTTTGAGCAGCAGGTTGAAAATAAAGTCCTTTTTTATCTCGGAGATGACGTTAGTCACAGACATGCACCTCCTCTCGTCCGGGATGTTGTTCTATCATCTGGCTATATTTCTCCACCAGGGCCTGTCTCTGTAGCTCGTAGATCTCTCTGGCACCCTTCATGGCCATCTCCACGGCCCTCTCAAACTCGTCCGGGGTGAGGCCGCCGTCCATTTGCAGCAATGTGATGTCTCCGTTGGGAGTCATGGCGATGGGCAGGTCAGCTTGGCCGAAGTTGTCTTCCTCTTTCATGGGATCAAGAACTATGGTATCCGCCACTTTCCCCGCGGCACAGGATGATACCATGCACTTCATGGGTATTCCTGCATCAGCTAGAGCCACTGCCGCTGCATTTATGCCGGCTGTCCTGGTTCCTGCATCGGCCTGAAGCACTTCTACAAAGACGTCTATGACCGATCGGGGGAAGAAGCTGGTCAGTATGACAGGCTCCAGTGCCTCCCGGCTGACCTTGGAAAGTTCTTGTGACCTTCGGTCCGGCCCCGGTCGTTTTCTATCTTCGACGGAGAAGGAGGCCATATTATATCGATAGCGCACAATGGCCCTGGTTGCTTCCTGCAAGTGTCTGGGGTGTACCTCCCTGGGCCCGTATACTGCAGCAATGACCTTATTTCCACCCATCTCGATGTAGCATGAGCCGTCTGCTCTGGCCAGGACTCCCACCTCGATTTTCACAGGCCGGAGCTGATCTGCCCTTCGGCCATCCAGGCGCAGTCCATCTTTAAAAAATGATATATCCGTCTCATCCATAGCGATCAACTTCTGGCCCCTTTCTCCGCCTTTAGGAAGTCCACAACCCTGTCCGTGAGACCATTGGTATGGGCTTCCCTCTCAATCAGAGTTATGGTCTTCAGAGCCAGATCCATATCCTCTGCACCCCCGTCGATCCAGATTCTGCCGTTCTGGCCAACGAAGATGTTGCAGTTTACCTCTTTTTTCAGCATACTGATCATGGAGCCGCCCTTGCCGATGAGCCTGGGAACTCTTGTATGGCTTATCTCGATGACCTGGCCGGCCTTGATCTCGCCGAGCTTTTTGTCGTTCAAAGTAAGCTCCACT
>JAPKYC010000293.1 GCA_026394505.1 Methanothrix sp. | reverse complement strand
GGTTAACGCCCAGGCGGACATCGATGGAGGATTAATGGATGGTTTTCTGGCTGAGGCATACAAAGGCAAAAACAAGAAAGGTACCCAAGTCTGCAATCCGACCGATTCAAATTGCGCTCCGGGCACAGATCCCAGAGAAGTAATGGGATATCACGATTATCACGAAATTCCCAATTACTGGAATTATGCTCGGCTTTACGTTCTTCAGGACCATATGTTCGAGTCCGTGGCCTCTTACAGTCTGGTTGCTCATCTTTATATGCTGGCAGCCCAGAGTGGAGGCTATACGGGATACCACCAGCCCAAGCCCACTACATACAACTTCCCTGAGATCACGGAACTTCTGGGCAGCGGCAAGATAAACTGGAAATATTATGTTACCTCGGGCCGATTACCTGACACATTGGACCCCGAGGAGGTTGGATCGAATGAGGTTCAGACTCAGAGTCCTGACAAATTTACAGATTTCAATCCCCTGCCGGCCTTCCCAAAGGTACAAAACAATCCAGAACAGCGTAACCGTTTGGTAGATACCTCTCAATTCTATATTGATGCCCAAAACGGAACTCTGCCACAGGTCAGCTGGGTAGTACCAGATATGAATGTGAGCGAACACCCCCCATCAAGCGTTAGAGCAGGCATGGCATATGTGACTGGACTCGTGAATGCAGTCATGGAGGGGCCTGATTGGAAGACCACCGCTATATTCATATCTTGGGATGATTGGGGTGGATTTTATGATCACGTAGCTCCGCCGAAGGTGGATGAATACGGTTTCGGGCTAAGAGTTCCAGGTCTGGTGATCAGCCCCTATGCTAAGCAGAACTATGTAGACCACCAGACATATTCCTTTGATTCCTGGTTGAGGATTGTGGAGGAGAGATTTGGAGTCAATCCGATGACCGCCCGAGATGCCAATGCCAACGACATGCTTAACGCCTTTGACTTCAGTCAAATGCCCAGGCCGCCGGTTATACTGAACGCCACCAGGGAAGGTTCACCGTACCCATATCCACTGCAGTCATATCCACCGAAGTCTGAAATTCAAAATAATCAGCGTATCATCATCAAAAATCAGACTGCGTTCTATAGTTAGTGATGTTAACGTGCGGGGGATGAGATCCTCGCACGAGATATATCATACAAAAAAATATTTATATTATAACATTCAAAGATGCAGGATGTGGCCCAAAAGTCTTGCAAGTATTTACGGGTATTGATGCTTCTCAATTTTCTCAGCATCTTCTGTATCGTACCGACCATTGCAGAAAAGTCTACCGATTATTGGGCTTCGTGGGTAACAAAAACCACAACAAATTCTGCGACCATCAACTGGCAGGGAGAAAGCGATGGTTCGGTCTTAATCGACTACGCCACGTCGAGTTAAAACGATATCATCTAAAGAAACGGGCTTGTATCAACATGTACCCCTTACCAGACTTGCACCAAATACATCGTATACCTACTGGGTGAGACCTCTAAGCAACGAGTCCGCATTTGGCAACCGCACGTTCCGGACGATGCCGGTTAGCGGTCCATTTACCTTTATTGTAATCAGCGACTCGCAGGAAGGTCATAATTATACTGAGATGCAACGGTTCAGATATGTGGCAGAGGCCATCGCAAAAGAGCAGAATGTGCTTTTTATCCTCGACGGTGGAGATTATGCTGGGCATGATAGTAAGGATTTATGGAGGATATTCTCCCAGGCTGGCGACGAAATGCTCGCTAAATTTGCCATCTTTCCCACGATCGGAAACCATGAATATCATAATTCATCTGGTGATACACCTACTGACGCTGATCAATTCCATTGGGCATTTGACATGCCCCTGAACTATTCCTTTGACTGTGCTGGTATCCGGTTTATTATTTTGGATACTCCTGATCCGAATAATGCCAATGGCGATGATCCACACACCTCCCTGGCCCTCACTCAGAGTCAGGAACCTTGGCTTGAGGATCAACTTGACAATGATAATCTGTTAGGAGTATTTACCATTCACCACCACCCTATCTGGGATTATTACAATACTACAGCGAACCCAAATCTTGAACCCTGGGAGATACTCTATCATACCTATAATATTAGCGCAACTTTCGCAGGCCATACGCATAATTACCAGAGATACTCGATAAAGGGGATTCCCTATTTCATTGTCGGCAATGCTGGAGGTAGGTGTGCTGACCTTACGGGGAATGCCTCGCCGGCTTGTTACAAATTCGGCGAAAATAAAACATTAGGATATCTCAAGGTCACTGTTGATCCGGCACACAATACGGCAACAGCACAAGAAATTTTCGTCGCTCAGGTTAATGAGGATGATGACAATGAGACACCTATAGTCTATGATCCGCCGGACTTCCCGGATACGACAACATTCCCCCTTAAGGCCATTGCATCTCCTACCCAGAGTTATAACGCCAGCAAAACGATAAACAAAGAGCAGGTGAAACTGTGGCGGCGCACCCGCGCAGCAGAGCTGCTGGGTATTCAAAATAATAACGCTATTCAGAATTTTATAATTACCTTCTTAGGCCCAAACACCCAGATGGTGCGCTCCAGCTTATACAGCAGCTTTCTAATCTCATTGATAGCGAAAAAGCACAATCGGGCAATTATCGATAGAGATTTATCAAGAGTATAGGAACGAGTAATTAGGCTAAAGCGGATTTAGGCCGATTTAGGGAGATTGCACACGGTACTATGAATAACTTACAAGTTCTCCTCATGCGTCATCAAAGTTCTGTGGCATTTTCATGAGTATAGAACTATTCTCCCATGCACCACACCCCCTCCAGAGATCGCCGCCAGGCCCTCCAGAAGGAAGCCCATGAGCTGGCCAGGAATGCCCGAGCCCTACCACAGAATGCTGCCCGTGCACCCCCGCGGCTCGCAGGGAGGCGCGCAGAGGCTACGAGGGCGGAGGACTGCCCTGGCAGAGGCCGAGGCCCTCAAGCTCCAGGCCTGCCTAGGGGACCTGACTGTGTGGAAGAAAGGAGATTGCTCAAAGAAAGCCAAACGGGCTCCAGCACCGATATCTACGGCGTGGCCTCCTGGCGCGAGGGTGGCAGGACCCGACGCCGCGGGGGAGCGCCAGGAAGATAGACGCCGCAAAGCCCGCCAGAAGTCCAGGGCGATGAAGGCCGCAGCTCTGGTGATCAAGCTTTAAATATCAAGAATCGAGAGTAATATCCATGTGTGAGGTTTTAGAACGCAGGATCATAACCCGCGATCTTCCTTACGATCTGGAAGAGCCTCGCGATGAGAGGGAAATCACCAGAGGGCTTATGAGACTCTCACAGCAGGCGCTATCTAAATATGTAGATAAAGAGCCTGACATTTATTAATGAAAGGAAAGATCGTCGTAGTCCCATTCCCTTTTACAGATTTGAGTTCGATCAGGCGTAGGCCTGCTCTTGTTATTCATGAAGCCAAATACGACATTGTAGTTGCCTACATCTCCTCAAACATGCCTTCGATCCCATCGCCGGAGGATGTCTTAATTCCACGAAGCAGATCATCTTTTGCTCTCTCCGGGCTAATATCCGATTCGGTTATAATGCTGAATAAACTTGCGACTGTGGAGAAGGCCATTATTGTGTGCATTTTGGGCGAAGTGGATGAAGATCTGAAGGCAGAGATTAACCCCAAGTTGGCGGCGTGTTATAGGCTCTGAAATGCAAAGCCTTACGAAGCTTGGAGGCATTCTCATACCAAAGAATGTGGAGGGCGAGGGCAAAATGGTAAGCATACTGATTTTGGGAGGCACGGGCGAGACTGGTTCCTGGTTTGCCCGCTACTTTAGGGAGTTGGGCTTTGATGTGGCGGTCTGGGGGCCGAGCGGCAAAGTGGAGGTGGCCGAGCGCCTGGGGGTGCGCTATGCTCTGGACATGATGGCGGAAGTGGAGAAGAGCGATATCGTCCTGGTCAGCGTAACAATCGAGAAGACGGTGCAGGTCATCCGCGAGGTTGCGCCTCACATGCATCCCGGCAGCCTGATCATGGATGTGACTTCCGTCAAGTCCGGGCCGGTGAAGGCCATGAAGACCTATGCCCCCAAGGGCGTGGAGGTTTTGGGTACCCATCCCATGTTCGGGCCCACCATGACGACTCTTGCCGGCCAGACTATCATCCTCACGCCCGTGGAGGGAAAGACTGGAAAGTGGCTTTCCATCATGAGGTCGCTCTTCGAGTCGGACGGAGCGCACGTCGAGATTTTGGATGCAGAGGAGCACGACGAGATAATGGCCGTGGTGCAGGCCCTCACTCACTTCGCCTACATCGGCATTGGGGCGGCGCTGCGCACCTTGGACTTTGATGTGCAAAGGTCGAGGAAGTTCATGTCCCCGGTCTATGAGATCATGATCGACTTTGTGGGCCGAATTTTGGACCAAAATCCTGAGCTTTACGCCTCCATTCAGAAGAATCCCAAGGCGGCAGCCGTTCGCCAGACCTTTGTGGCCGAGTGCATGCGGCTTTGCGAAAAGGCGGACGCTGGGGATCTGGAGGGCTTCAAGCAGATCATGAAAGATGCAGCGGAGCACTACGGAGGAACGAAGGAGGCTCTGGAGAGGTCGGATCGGGTGATCAATGCTCGGATAGGGGAGAAAGGAAAAAGTTGATCACTAAAATGCCCTGCGAGCATTACCCAGGCACCGGCAAAATCAGAGTTCTGCGGATGGGCTGATCATGGCGGGCTTACTGGTAATCATATACATGGCAGGGTCATTTTCAGCATGAATAGACGTGCACCACTGCAGTTAGACTTCTTTGTGCGTTGATATCAATTCAATATCATAACCATTAATTATTAATATCTAAAAACTCTAGATCTAATTTACTAAAACTGCTATTCCAGATTTTCAGTTTTAGCGAAGCCAAAGCAATAAAGTCAGAATGGTTGGAGGGGTATGAAATGGGAAAAAAGATACTGTCGATATAATCCTAACTCCCACACCAAATATCTCGCTAAGTGCATATAACCCGCAAACCTCTTTCTCCTTTTTCGATAGCTATTTAACCGCAATATATTATTATAAGGATAGAGCAGGAGTGGAGGAGCTGTTATAATCGGCAACCTCGTAATACCCCATACACAAAACTACTTCGTGTGAGAGATGGTTGAGGCACGAAACGAAAACAGGCTCTCCCACTATATCAAGCAGTTCAAAACTACTTAGCTGACGAACCAAGCGCATATCCTTATATAGAAATGATTAACAATTATCGTTACAACATGTCGTTAAAGTGAGGCAAGACTATGGGCAAAATTGCAAAAGTAATAATTCTTGGCATTTTTATACTTAGCACGGTAGTTTTCGCAGAAGTGCCGATGCACAATCCTGGTTTGGATTCCCAATGTTCTCCTGGATTCCAATATTCACGCGATACGGCATCGTGCAAACAGGCGGACTGTCCAGAAGGTGCTGGCAGAACCTACACGCTTGAGTGCAACTGTGGTGAGGCATGGGGCAAGCCGTTCAGAACCTGTTATAAAGATCAGCTTGCCGTAGCCTGTGTGCCAGCCGGGTCACCTTGCCCCGGAGAGCAGCAGACTACATCTACACAAACAACAGCTACGCAGCCAGATCGGGATCTGACTCCAGATGAGCTTAAAGAGATCCTCAAGCCGCTCGGTTACTCTGATTGTAGTTCGAATTATCCAAAAGGGACTAATCCTCCACCCGGATCGGTGATGATCTGGGATCAAGTGACCCAAGATGAGACGACCTCTCAATTATCTAGAGATTCTCAGGTCCATTCGACAGTAGCATTGACCAATGGACTTCAGATCGAGATGGGCCATGCACCGGCACCAGGTTTGACCCAGGAGAGCCGCTATGTCTCTGGAGCTTTCGATTCAAAGGATGGCCCAAAACCAACTGAGAAAGTAGGGGGCAAAACATCTTGGTATGAGCTGCGCGAAGTCTGGTGTCCGCCACCAGGTAAGCAGCTTGATACCAGCCGCATGGCCAGTTGGGTGGGCAAAGACCGGAATTACAAAGCGAACAAACCTGATAGGTGGAACTGCCATGGGTTCGCGGCCAACGTGGCTTACGATGCTGTAAAAGCTTCATCATCTTCTAGCTCTCAGTCACTGGCCATCGTGCTGAGCGGCGACGTAAGTCAGGATGGAAACAGGATCTACCCAGGGGCTGGGATAAATAGTGACAATGTGGTAAGCCTCAAAAATGCCATCTTAATCTGGAAGGATGGAACAAGAATAGATATCACCACCCAGGAGTCTAAGATATCCGTGGGCCCGATTCTAGACCCCACCTCATTGCTGCAGCTGCTGGGAGGCAATGCAGAGTTCTTTGCAGGCCAGAAGTCTCACGACTTAATCCCTTCGACCATCAATGCCATCTTCAGGCCAAAGGGAACCAGGTTCATCCTCAGCCACGATGAAGCGACTAACGTCAGCACAGTAGAGGTTGAAGAAGGGGAAGTAGAGGTAGTGCCGTTCAATAAATCGTTAGAGATTATCGTCGTCGAGCCAGGTCAACAGCGCTCTGTAGGCCCAGATAGCATCGGTGCTGGCTCATCAGTCCCACAATACCTTCAGGAATGTGAGAATGGCGGCACTGAGTTTTGTGGCACCTGGTCTCTCCAAGGCAACCAGTACGATGCCAATTGGGATAATGGGGCTACTGCAACCTTGAACGTAGAACATTGGGACGCTTCAGGCGTGGTCCTCACCCGGTACGACTCAGGAGGTTCATCAGCAGGATTATCGGCACGTTATGAAGGCCAAATCAATGGGAATATAATCGAAAATGGCAAAGTTACATGGACATGGAATGGGAAGACTTGGAGTGGAAATTGGAAAGCAAATTGGAACAGTAATATGGCTACACCTGCACCGACAAACCTGGCTCTGCATAAAATTGCCAGCCAGAGCAGTACTGCAACGGATTGGGGCGGCAATTGGTACCCATCCAGGGGCGTGGATGAAATAAAGACCGGGAACATTTACGATGGAGGTTTTCATACCGATAATGAGGTCAATCCTTGGTGGCAGGTTGACTTGGGGGCGAGAAGCCAGTTAACAGAAGTGCACATTTATAACCGTCTGGACTGTTGCTCAGATCGGTCACGAACCCTTCAAGTTCTTCTTTCGGATGAAGGCCAGAATTGGAGGGTAGTCTATTCTCACGACGGCAGCGTGTTCGGTGGAGCAGATGGAAAGTATCTGAATATAAAACTAAACAATGAAATAGCAAGGTTTGTTCGGGTCCAGCTAAGAGAGAAGAATTGGTTCCATCTGGATGAAGTAGAAGTCTATGGGGTGTCGCTGTGAGCAAGTGTGCATATAATCGGCAGACCATCCTCCCTTTTTTCGATGCCTGATTGTGGGTTTTCTATTTGCTTTTGCTGCATCGATTAATCGCAATCTCTTAATTGTAAACCCAGATTTGCCAAGACTATATGAACAGTTAGTTAGGCCAACGAGGATTTAGGCCAAATTTGGGATGTTGTATTCGTTACTACGAACAATAAATCTTAAAAAGAGTGCCATAGAGCTATCTTCCACGCTCCGCAAAACTTCTGCAGCGGCTAAGGGGCCGGCACCTCCGCGGGGGCGATCAGGATGCCGTTGGTCTCGGAAAGCAGGGAGACGGCCGTGTGGAAGCTAGATTTCCATGTGCATCAATTACCAGCTCAATGGGTCAAACTCCGTCCGGGGATCGTCTCTCTGCATGCCGTACCCGGCATTCACATACATCTTATTGAAGTTCTTTTTCAAATTGGCGGTTCCGTTGGCATTGGCCTTGTAAACCACGCACATCCAGCATCCGCCTTTGTCCTGGCCGGTTTTGTTATCTATGTCCAGGAAGACCTGCGTGCCCATCAGGTTATCGCGGGTGAACTCTCTGGCGTCCAATCCTGCCTGGGAATTGGCATTAACGCCCATCACATCCGCCAGACGGACGCAACCTAGCTCGCTGACCTCAAAGGTCACGCCGTCTATGATCCTGGTCACAGCTCCCGTAGCCTCCTCCGGGTAGGAGGATGCGGTTAATGTGAGCAGAAACAGGATGATCATCGCCATCTTCTTCATAATACAACTATAGCTGCTTGATAATACAAAAAATCTTTCCCTCAATAGATTCTTATTAAATTCTCTGATAATGATTCCGGGAGGAGAGATGAAAGAAGATACTCAAAACCTGAAGAGATGGCTGGGCGTAACTCTAGTCGTTCTCTCCTTTGCCTTTTATGGATGCCTCCTGCTCGTGCCGCTCACCTCTCTCTCCGCGGAAAGAAAGATAGCACTGTCTACCTTGCTGGTCATTTTGGGAGAAGGGTCTTTCTGGCTGGCGGTTATCATCCTGGGGAGAGAGGCGATAGCCAAGTATCGAAGCTTCGATTGGCGAAACTGGCTTTCCGGATGGCTGAAAAAACCTTGAAAAAGAGGCTCCTCAGTGCAATCGAGTGGGTAAGGAATGCTCGAGTTCTCTGTGAACTCTGTGCCTCTGCGGTAAATAATCGTAGCGTGATAATTAAATCCTGGTGGTTGCGGAGAAAAACCGCAGAGACGCAGAGCGAGAGGATGCCACACTTGCCAGCTCCCATACCTTTCTCAAGGCCGCGCGCGAAGCCCCTCCCGAAGATGAGAGCGCCCTTCTCCCGCCAAAGATCGATCCGGGCGACAGTCGTGCCTTGCCGGCCATTCCCGACAGCCGCGGGCGCATACGCTACCAAGCATTATCTGAGATATATCATCGCGGGCCAGGATCATGTGGATCTCTGCGCGGCATTAGAGGAGCTGAACTCGCGCTATGGCGTAAAGGTCGTGCGCGTGGACGCGGGAGGCACCCTGAACGGCCAGCTCCTCCACCAGGGGTTGGTCGCCGAGTTAGAGCCTTCTCATCCATCCCAGCCTGGTGGGAGGTGAAAGGGAGAGCATCATCTTTCGCGCTCCCGACCTGCCGGCTATTGCTGCTATTCCTGCTACTGCGAATCCGGTGACCGGCCTGGAGGGCGTGATCCCACTCAAGCTCCTGCAGATGGAGAGGCTCAAAGGCGACATAATTTGGCTGCGCTATGAGGTCAAGTGATCGGGTCCGGCCCAAAATGGTTATATCCATATTTTCCGTTCATTATTATCATGAAAGTATGGAATAATATCTCGAAATTAGTGGCGCTTCTTGGCATCTTCCTATTGCTGGCCTCGGTGGCAGACTCTCAGATGAACCGGGACAGCCCCTTTTTGGGGAGCAAACTTCCCAGGACCGATGATCAGAACATGATGGGGCAGGGCCGGCAGCCCTCGACACCCGTCATGATCTCTGAGCCCTTCAATAATCAGGCCGTCTCAGACTTGATGATATCCCCGGACCAGAACAACACCACCTGCAATCAAGTCTCATTCCTGCTGACAATAACTCCATCTCCCGGCGGTTCCACCGGATATCAGCCGGTAAAGGTGAGAGTGCTGGAAAACCGCCAGGGCACGCCTACCGCGGGTGCTGAACTGGTTCTTCTCATGCCGGTCACGGGCGGCTCACTGCACGAGACTATCGGCTTTTCCAGCGCGACTTCGCCGGCAGGAGGCAGCCGGAATAATGAGATCACTGTGACGGCAGATCCGGATAATCAAATCCCGGAGACAAATGAAAGAAATAATGCTCTGACCTTTAGCGGAACCTGCCGGGACTAGGGGCAAAAGCAAGGATGGCAAGAGCCATCCGGCTTTTCTTTCGTCTTCCTAAAAACAACAAAACGTTTTTTAATTAGGATGTCCAATACTTATAATAAATCGGGGGAAGAAATACGAAACTAATAACAGATGAATCAAATGCAGATCTGGCCGGGCTCTTAGGCACTATTAGGACCATGGCACCCGAACTGTGGCTATCAAGCGAACGCCGTCTTATCCTTCCCCAAAAACTGGAGGATTTGGAAAAGCCTGAGTATCTGGAGGAAATAAAGGAAAAAATCGAAAAAATGAAGCAGCTCAAAGATATGCTTGATGCCGGTTCAATAACTCAGGCCGAGTATCTATCCAGAAAAGCCAAGATCCTTTTGGGGATGTAAAAATGATTAATTTTCTGAGAGAAGGGGCAGGTTAATAAGTAGAGTCTTCCTAAGATTAATGGATGGAAATGCCTGAAGATGAAAAGTCCACTACAAGACAATCATTGCCACAATTTATTCCCAAATTCAAAGGCAAGAAAGTCGTGATTCGTCTGCTCTCAGGGGGCCAGCCGGTCACTGGAACTATTGACTCGTTCAACTCTTATGAGATTCTCCTCATGACTACTAAGGGCGAGCTATTGATCTTCAAGCACGCCATTGCCACTATCGAGATCGTGGATGAGCCGCGAGGATATAAGCCAGGCCTTTAGTTTTTAAAATAATATTTATTCATTGCGGATATAAATATCATTTTTTACTATTGGCTGCCAATGAGAACAAAATGAGCCTGAAGGTCACAATGCTAGGAACCGGCGTCGGAGTCCCCCAGCCCGGCCGCTCCCAGGCGGCGGTATTAGTGGAAAACGATCAGACTCTGCTCCTGGACTGCGGGGCGGGCACTCTCCTGCGCCTGGACGAGGTGGGAGCCGGCCTGGAGGCGCTGGACACGGTGATGCTCACGCACCTTCATTTGGACCACGTCTCCGATCTGCTGGCCCTGGCCAATGCTCGCTATCTGGCAGATATGCCCGGCCTGCAAATCTTCGGGCCGCAGGGTACAGAGGTCTATTTTAAGATCGCCAGGAGCGTCTACCCCAACCTGGAGAAGATGGCCGTAGCGGTGCAGGAGCTCAAGCCTATGGATTCTTTCTCCCTGAAGGGCTTTGACATCTTTGCCGAGGAGGCGCGCCACAGCGTGACGGCTCTCGCATACCGCATGGAGGCAGAGGAGAAGGTGGTGGTCTACTCCGGAGACACCGAGCCCTGCCCGCGCGTGGCTGCTCTGGCGAAGGGGGCAGACCTGCTCATTCACGAGTGCTCTTTTCCCGAGCCGTTTGACGTCACCAACCACACGACACCAAAAAAGCTGGGCAGCATGATCAAGAACCAGGGCGTAAAGCGCGTGGTTCTCACGCACCTCTACCCACAGGCGGCAGGATGCGAGGATGAGATGGCGGAGCAGGTGATCGAGCGGTCCGGAGCGCCGACGATTGTGGGCTGGGATATGATGAGTGTGGTAATTTGAATACCAGTGATGACCCTGCAATGCATCAGAAGTTCCCTTCGCATTTCACCAGCGAATAACGGGAAATGGTTGCCCGTTTCAGGTCGTAGTTCGCATACTTTTGGTACGTTTCCAGCAAACTACTTCATCTTTGACGCTGGTGTACCCGATCGTGTGGCCGTCCCTGATGAGCAACTCCCAGATCAGTTTGGCAGTGAGTCGCTGTTTTCGGGGGTGTTCGAGGTTCGACTCAAGATACTGATGGATCTTCTCTCAGAATACTTGGAGAGAGGAGGCTTTCCTTCTTGTGGGGATCAAAAACGAATCGGCTTTTCCTTATATGTCAAAATTGAGTCGGCGAAAACACTCCACAGACCTTGCGGTAGAATTGATCATCACCCTTTAGATCGATGTTTATGCCATCCATTAGGGGGATGATCTTTTGCGCAGCCTCTTCGCCCATGTAGCCATTGCTGACAAAAACATTCTTCAGGCCCGCCTCGTGGGCCAATGATGCCACATCAAAGGCATACTCGAAGAAAATGGTGGGCTTCGGTATAGGTGTAGGCGATGGACTGACAGCCATTGGCCCGGGCCTCTGCCACTACCTCAGCCGGCGAAGCGAACTCGCCTGGTATTTGTCCCGTCTCCCTGGGAAGCTGGGAGATATCCGCGTTCTGGCAGTGCAGACAGCGGAAGTTGCAGCCTGCTGTGGCTATGGAATAGGCCTGGCTGCCGGGGCAGAAAATGAAAGAAGGGCTTCTTTTCGATTGGGTCGATATTGGCGGCCACCAGGCTTCCATAAACCAGGGTCATAAGCTTTCCTTCCTGGTTCTCCCTCACGCCGCATATTCCCCTCTTGCCGGGACGGATACGGCATTGTTGGTGGCAGAGACTACACTCTACGTCGCCGTCCAGCTTTTCCCAGAACTGGGCAATTCGTGTGCTCTCTTCGGACATTGATATCATCCACGCGAAAAATGATATTCTATTACCTGTAAATAATAATACGTTTGTCATTGGCCCAGAAATGGGCATCCCACAACCGCAACATTTTTCATTAATTGAGTGAAATGATTAGATCTAGAGGGATTCAATTGAGATCTTATTGCATAAAAGGGCTTGCTGCCATGATAGTGATATTGTTTGCAGCTATTCCGGTATATGCGTTAGAGATTCGTGGGTCGGTTGCGGGCAGCGTCAGTGACCAGAGTAACTTGTTCGAAGGCAGCAGTTTCACATGGGATCCTCAGAACTTCGCCGGATTCTACTATGATTTAGATCGCGACTTAGGCAGCGAGACCTTGACCATGACTATAACCGGGGAAAATAGACTAAGCGGTGACGAACCTTATGGTATAATCTATGAGACGAGCGACCGGACAAAGGCGCTTAGTAACGCCAAAGTAGATATGACCTATGGCAAACTGAGAGTAGCCAGTATCGATAATATTACAGGCAGGATCATGCTGGATAACAAGGACAACACCATTGCCCTCAGTAAGAATAAAAATACCGAAATCATGCCCGGAATTTACATTAGGACCGCAGACAATTCCACATTACGGTACTATATTTATAAGGAAATAACAGACCCTGGGATGCATGAACTTCGAGGGGTGGTCGCCGGCATAATAAATGGCCAGAGCAATTTGGCTGGCAACAACGACACCTTCAATTGGAATCCACAGAACTTCGCAGGATTCTACTACGATATTGGTCATGACCTGGGCACTGAGACCTTGACCGCCACTCTGACCGATGGCAATAATTTGAGCGGAGATTATCCATTCGGTCTCACTTATGCCACAGTTGCACAAACGAAGGATTTTGAATACAAACCATGGGGCAGCTACATGGTGATTGGATTCCTGGGTGAGAAATGTTTTGCGGGTTATCTGGATAATATGAATAGTCAATTTGAGTCAGGTTACGAATCAGTATTGTTCAGGGTATCTGCGGATGAGAACTCCCTTGCAGACGAACAGCTTGAGCAGATCTTATTGGATGAAGACACCGGCAGGATTGTCAATAAAGGTGAGTCCGTAAAGCTCAAAGAAGGCTATGAGCTGGTGCTCAAAGGAATAAGTGACGAAGGAAAAGTATACCTGAACCTGTTAAAGGACGGAAAAGTAGTTGATGAATCGTTCATAGCCCCTTCAAAATATGAAGCTACACAATACGATAAGACATACTATTACCGCAAAAATGTTGGCAGCCAAGAGAATCTGGCCATCATCGCCGTCCATTTCAGGACAACCTACAAGGATGAAGACTATACGATGGCTATTGCGGATGGCATCTGGCAGATATCCGAAACGCCCACTCCAGTCTATGCCGACACCGAGTACGACAAGATGAGAATCGCCAGCGTCACCGCAGACTCCATCGCCATGGACAACAAAGACAACGCCATAATACTGACGAAAAAGAGCGATATTGAGCTGATGCCAGGTGTGCGTATTCGGACTGCAAATAATGACACCCTGAGGTTCTACATCTACAGGACGGAGGTTGTCAAGTAGTGGCTTTGCATGCTATAAAAAAAAGAGAAATAAAACATTTTTTTCAGCACAACTTTTCGTTTCTATCCTCCGATCTCAGGCAAGACCCCTGCAGCCCACTTTGTGCCTGCAACTAACAGTTCCACCAGTTTCGGATGATTTGGTTCGTAGGACATGGACTGATAGTAGGTCCGCCCCGTACCGAAGGGGTAAGCAAATGCGGCAATACCAGTGTATTCGACTCCCTTCGTCTCAAATCTGATTTTTGACACAGGTCGCGCCTGCGCGGAGAGGCTGCCGATTACGAAGTATCTCACTTCTATATCCCCTTCGAAGACGTAGAATTCCTCACCCACATTGATGTCCGGGCATGCAAAGAAGGGATTTGCAATGGATGCGGCAATCCTTGGACTGGAAACCTGGACCGATTCCACAGTTGCTCCTCCTACCCAATCCGCCACAACAGAAGTATCCCACGGATTGATTTTTAGGGGTCCATATAAGTTATTCGGGGACCAATAAGATCCGGATTTCCCATCAGGGCAAAATGACCATGGCACAGCTCCCACAAGCACAGCGCCTCCGCCCTTGCCTACGAAGCTTCGCAGCATCTTGGCAGCATCCGGTGATGAGGCGGAAACGCTTTCCAGGACGACCACGTCGAAACCTTCAAGAGACGCGGGCAATCTGGTTGCCGAAGTCAGGTCGAAACCGGCCTTCTTCAAAGCCTCACCTACGGCGGAATTTGCCAGGTCGTCTGTGTCGGAGCCGACATAAAGTAGTTTAGGATGGAGCTGGGGCTGACCGAGCGCAATACTCACCACTTCGGCGCGAGGTATCTCTTTAGCCTCACCCTGAACATCTACTGTAAATTTCTCCCCATCAAACGCCACCAGCCTGCCCACTTGGCTCGTGCCATCGGCTCGGTGCAGGATGTCCTCAGCGGACATTTCTGCATTGGTATTGTTATCCAAGACAGAGGCGCCATCTTCGGATGGTATATCAGCTTCTTGACAGGCTGCACAAAGACATAAAATCATGATGATGGAAATAGCAGCAATGCTTATTGCCATTGTTTTCTTCATTTTCGCCCTCTTTTTTTGCATGGTTCACATGAATATTTCACTCAAGTCACTCCTGACATCTGGTCCCTCTTGAGTAGCATGACGCTCTCATTGAACAGATTCTGGCCGGAGCTCTCACGCCACCAGGCATACTTGTCGGGGCCTCCTGTGTTCCGGCTCAGCTCGTAGATATCCTTGAACCGCTTCTGGTAGCTCTTGTAATCTTGGGTTGTGGGGGATATGGACTCGGCATTCATCTCCACGTTGCTTGGCTCGACCGCCATTTCTTCACCCTGCTTATTTCGCACGATCAGCCAGGCGTGCTCATTTCCACTGTTTCTGAAGGCATTGGAGTAAGCGAAGCTCACATTGAAGCCGCGATTCTTCAGGTACCACTCGAAGAAGGCGACTCTCTCAGGAATGGTGAAGCCACTCGCATACGGCCTTACGCTTTCTGCAAACCTTATGAGTTCAATGGGGCTATCGAAATCCGCGGGCTTGAGCGAGAAATAATATTTATCTGGTATGCCGTTGGCTAATGCTGTGCCTTCACCAGCAGTCTTCAATTCTGGATTCTTTAGCAGGAAGAATGCTCCTGCGATCAGAACTACTATCAGGACTATTGCGATTGGCATCGTTTTCACAGTTCTCCCTCCCTTCGAAAAACTCTCCCAATTTGGCTATGTTCAATTTTCATTCATCTCGCCTCACAGCCCGCCAGAAGATCACAATCGCCGCCACTGCCAGGATGGCTGGAAGACCTGGTTGCTTCCGTTGCTCGGCCGTCTTCGCCGGAGGCTCGCTAGCTTTGACTTTATATCCGATACTAAAAAAATGTTTTTAGGGGACGAACCCCAATTTATTCCCTTCTGCTCGGCACCAGGCTTGCGACTTGTTTTCGGATACTACAGAGACGGCTTCCTTTGCTTCGTCAGTCGCATGTCCTGCTGTGGAAAGATAGACCTCCCATTTTCTGTTGATCACCATTGAAACATCTCTGAAAGCGGCAATATCTGAATTAGCAAAATGCAGCCTCAAAGTCCTCCATTCCACCTGGATGATCGATTAGTCTGAATTCGCAAAAGCCTATTTATCATTTTTGATAGGAGATTGACCTGAATCCAGGATTAAATGCCGAGAAAAGCAAAGAAAAATTAATAAAACAGATCTGAAAGACAGACTGAAAAAAGGATAGTTCTGGAGAGCCTAGGCCCTCCAGCTATTTGATCTTACTCTTTCCTGCCAAGTACCAGATAGGCAACTGCCAGGAGACCGGATATGGCGAAGATGCCCTCAAATCCGGGCGTAGGATTGGTTACGGGCTTGGTCGTGTTGTTCTCAGCCTTGACGGGCTCAGCAGTCTTGTTCTCGACCTTGGCTGGCTCAACGGCTGGTGCCTCTGCGGTCTTGTTCTCGACTGCAGGGGCGGCTTCAACGGCGGGTGCGGCCTCAGCGGCTGGGGCAGCAGCGCCCTCGATGGTTACGGGCTTGTAGATATAGAACCTGAGGGTGTCGTTATCAGCGGTCTTGATGCTGACGCCGGGCATAAGCTCAGTATCCTTGTTCTTGCTCAGGGTAACGGCATTGTCCTTGTTGTTCATGGTGATAATGCCATTAGTAGCATCGATGGAGCTGATGGTCATCTTGCCATACTGAGTGTCCTGCTTGACCTCAGTGGGTGCGTCGGAGATCTGCCAAATGCCATCAATGGATGCCAGGTTTGCATCAGCGCCACGGAAGGCATTCTTGAAGTGAACACCGATGGTCACGAGTTTCTTCTGCTCGCCTACTGCGGGATTCTTGTAGTAGTAGGTCTTGTCGAGCTCGTTCGCGCCAGTCTTGGATGGGGATATGACCTTGCTGTCTACTACAGCGCCATCCTTGGACAACTCTACGTAGACCTTGTTGCCGTCGATATCTATGGACTTGATGGCCAGCTCGTAGCCCTCACCCAGTTTCAAAGGAGTGCCGGATGTTACGGTCAGCTCATCCTTGTTG
>JAPKYC010000047.1 GCA_026394505.1 Methanothrix sp. | reverse complement strand
TGATCCACCGGGACTATCTCGTGAATGCGACGATTCGTCTATTCATATATCAGAAACCCGATCCTCGTGTCCTACGCGGCCAAAGGCCTGCTGCCTTACAAAGGATTGGGGTCCGGAATTAAACGCGCTCTGGATGAGTGGTCGGATATCAGTTTTGCAGATGACCGGGAAGGTTGCATGTTCATCGCCACAGTTCACCGTAAAGAGCTTGGTGATGCAGGGTTAGCGGAAAAAACTTCCCAGAAAAGTTCCCAGAAAAGTTCCCAGAAAAGTTCCCAGAAAAGTTCCCAGAAAAGTTCCCAGAAAATCATCGAACTCATGCAGAATGATCCGACAATCACCATCGCAGACCTTGCGCTCCGCGTAGGCATCACGGAAAGGGCCATCAAGAAGCAGATCGGAAAAATGAAAGCGCAAGGTCGCATCCAGCGCATCGGCCCGGATAAAGGCGGCCGCTGGCAGGCGACAGAGTGAATATCTCCTAATTCAAATAATAAAAATTAAAAAAATATCGGCAAAAATGATGGCGTCTGGCTGGCCTAAGGCTCAGACCTTCTCCACCTCTTCCTTGACCAGCCGGTGCACCTCGCTGGCATCTGCCTTTCCGCGCGTCTTCTTCATGACCAGTCCCACGATGAAGTTGAGGGCCCTCTCGCTGCCCGCTTTGTAGTCCGCAACAGCCGCCGCGCTCTCCGCCACGGCTTCCTTCACCGCCTTTTGCACGGCATCGTCCTCTGCCTTGCAAAGACCCAGGGCCAGGACGATTTCCCGAGGCGTGCCGCCCTTCTTGTCCAGCAGGTTGCGTATGATCTGCACCGCCCCGTCCTCGCTGATCGTGCTCTTCTCCAGCATTTGCACAATCTCGGCCATGTGCTCCTCTTTGAAGCTCTCGATGGAGAGGTCGCGATAGTTCAGCTCCCCCTTGAGCACATCGGCTATCCAGACCGCGGCCAGCTTGGGCGCGGCCCTGGCAGCGACGGCCTCGTAGAAGTTGGCAAGCTTGATCTCCGAGGTGAGGGATTTGGCATGATCATCCGCCAGACCGTACTGCTTGACAAACCTCTCCCGCTTGACGTCAGGCAACTCAGGCAGCGCCGCCCGGATGGCCGGCACCCAGGAGGCGATGCGCATGACTGCCAGATCGCACTCCGGGAAGTAGCGGTAGTCGTGCGCGCCCACCTTGCTTCTTATGGAGACGGTGATGTTCCTCAGCTCATCGAAGTGGCGCGTCTCCTGCACCACCTTGATATTGCGGCGCTGCATATTCTTCTGCCGGGTTATCTCATAGGAGAGGGCCTTTTCCACGCCCTTGAAGCCGGTGATGTTCTTGACCTCAGATCGGTCTCCTCCTTTGAGGGAGATGTTGGCGTCTATGCGCATGGACCCTTCCTGTGTGCCGTCGAAGACATCCAGATAATCGAGAATGCTTTTGAGCTTGTCCAGGAAGACGCGCGCCTCCTTGGGGGAAGTGAGGTCCGGCTCGGTTACCACTTCCAGGAGCGGCATGCCGCAGCGGTTGTAGTCCACCATGGTGTACTTGGCCTTGTCAATGGTGCCGGCATGCACCAGCCGGCCGGGGTCCTCCTCCATATGCGCCCGGTTGATGCGAATATTTCGTTCCGCTCCGTCGTCGCCCAGGATCATGATGTGGCCCTGGGTGGCCAGGGGATAGTCGTACTGGCTGATCTGAAAGCCCTTGGGCAGGTCCGGGTAGTAGTAGTTCTTCCGATAGAAGAGCGTCTCCCCCTCGATATTGCAGTTCAAGGCCAGGCCTACCTTTATGCCGTACTCCACTGCTTTGCGGTTTATCACGGGCAGAGAGCCGGGCAGTCCCAGACAGACTGGACAGGTATGGCTGTTGGGCAGAGAATCGTGGTAGGCCGTGGAGCAGCCGCAGAACATCTTGGACTGCAGGCGGTTGAGCTGCACGTGAATCTCCAGGCCGATGATGACGTCCTCCATTCTAGATCACCTCCGGCTTGGCCTCATGGAAAGCAGTGGCCGCCTCGAAGGCCTGGGCGGCTTTCAGCACCGCCGCCTCACAAAAGTGCGGGCCTATGAGCTGCAGGCCGATGGGCAGATGTCCGGCAAAGCCGCAGGGTACAGAGATGGCGGGCACGCCTGCTAAATTGATGGGCACGGTGAAGACATCGGCCATGTAGAGGGAGAGAGGATCGTTGATGCGCTCGCCGATCTTGAAGGCGGGTATGGGCATGGTGGGGCTGGCCAAAATGTCAACATCCTTGAAGGCGCGCAGGAAGTCCTCTTTTATGAGCGTTCTTACCTTTAGAGCTTTGAGGTAGTAGCGGCCGTAATAGCCGGCGGAGAGGGCATAGGTCCCCAGCATTATGCGCCTCTTCACCTCCGGGCCAAAGCCTTTGGCGCGAATGGCCGAAAAAGTAGTATGCCAGTCCATATCCCCCCCCTGGCGGGAGCCGTAGCGCAGGCCGTCGAAGCGGGCCAGGTTAGATGAGGCCTCGCTCATGGCAATGACGTAGTAGGCGGCCAGAGCATAGCGGGTATGGGGCAGGCTGACCTCCTGCCAGGATGCACCCAGTGATTCCAGGGTGTGAATGCCCTCCCAAACCGCTTTTTCCACGTCTCTGTTCACTCCCTCGCCGAAGTACTCCCTGGGAATGCCGATCTTCAGGCCGCAAATGCCGTCTTTCAGGCCGGGCAAATAACTATGGCGTTCCCCCTCAGCCGAGGTGGAATCCCGTCTGTCGTGCCCTGATATGACCTCCATGAGAAGTGCTGTATCCTCTACAGTATGGGTCAGCGGGCCAATCTGCTCCAGGGAGTTGGCATAGGCCACCAGGCCATAGCGAGAGACCAGGCCGTAGGTGGGTTTGAGTCCCACAATGCCGCAGAAGGATGCCGGACAGCGCACTGATCCTCCCGTATCCGAGCCTAAAGAGCAGGGCGCTTCTCCACCAGCCACAACAGCTGCGCTGCCGCCGCTGGAGCCGCCCGGAACGCTTGACTGATCCCAGGGATTTTTTGTCGGCCCAAAGCAACTCGTCTCCGTGGAGGTGCCCATGGCAAACTCGTCCATGTTGGTTTTGCCCATGATGATGGCCCCCTCCGCCTTGAGCCGCTCGATGACATGGGCATCATAGGGCGGGATATATCCGCGCAGTATTCTTGAGCTGCAGTTGGTCTCAATTCCCTTGGTGGATATGCACTCTTTGATGGCGATGGGCACTCCCGCTAAGAGGCCCTGGCCGGGATTTTTGTCGAACTGCCTGGCCTCATCCAATGCGCTCTCTTTGGCCAAAGTGGTGAATGCATTGAGCGAGCTCTTCCCGATCCCCTCAAAGAGCCGGCAGAGATACTCTTCGCATGATTCGGCCAATAGCTTGGCCTTTAATTTCGAGAGCATGATCACACGATCCTGGGGCTCTTGAAGTAGCCATTTTCCGTGCGCGGCGCATTCTTGAGCGCTTGGTCCTGAGAGAGGGATTCGTAGGCCACATCCTCTCGAAAGATATTGGCCAGGTCTACCACACGGTAAGTGGGCTCCACTCCCTCCGTGTCCACCTCCTCCAATTGGTGGAAGTATTCCAGAATTGAGTTGAAATGCTCCACTAACTCATCCTTCTCCTCATCCGCGATTTTGATGCTGGCAAGCCAGCTGATGTGCTCCACATCTTCCCTGGTGATCATGTCATCCCACGCATTAAACCATCTTATCAGATATAAAGGCTCTTTTCAGGCATTCTCCCAGGGCTATTTGATCGAGCGCCGGGTTTTTTTAGCCGGTGGGTGTTTTTGGTATTGTGTTTCCCATGCATGCCGACCAATCTGCTAAATTGAAATGGAGTCCCGCGAAGCCAAAAGCCTTAAGAGTTCTAATGAAAGATTACGCGAAAGGATTAGGGAAATAGATTCGGGAAGTAGTATAACCATGTCACGGGGAATATTATTATTTAGTTGGGGTGCTTTCTAGACCATGAAAAAGAATGATGTCATTGTGATTGGTTCAGGAATCAGTGGCTTATTGTCCGCCCTAGCGCTTTCTAGAGAGGGCAAAAAGGTAGTGATTTTGGAGAAAGAGAGTAATATTGGCGGAGTCTGCCGCTCTTATGATGTAAACGGCTATCGTGTCGATACCGGCCCTCACATCATAACCAGGCTGGAAAACGGCCCGCTCAAGGAACTGATGGACAGATATTTTAAAATAGTTCCTCAGTTTATTCCATCTGGAAAATATTATGTAAGAATCGGCAACGAGATAAAGCCGTTTCCCTGGAGCATCAATGCCTGGCTGACTTTTGGATTGCTTCCCATGACGGACAGATTGCTCTTGATGAGGGCGCTGTTCAATATCCTGTATCTGAAAAATGTCGGCAAGGATTTTTCCAATATCACTCTCTCTGAGATCCTTCCAAATAAGGTCTCCATAACGACGCGAAGATTCCTGGACTGGCTATGTTATTTCATGGTGGGGACATCCATAGAAAATGCGCCCATTTCTCGATTCATGGACAATAAGACCCATCATCCCAGAATGGTTCCCTATGTAGGAAAATTATATGACCTGTTCATAAAGGAAGGCGCTACTGACCAGGGATACCCCAAAGGCGGTCTGCAATCCATTGTAAGCTCCATAGTGGAATCATTTCCTAAGGATAGCGTGGAGATCAAAACCAATGTTACTGTGAATAAGATAGAATGCAGCGAGCGAGTGGAAGGTGTGATAACCTCTGAAGACAGCTACGACTGCGATACCGTTGTTTATTCCGGCTGTTCATCCGACCTGCCTTATCTGATCGATAACCTGCCCGCCGCATACAGCAAGAATTTGGAATCAATTAAAAGGGTCAATTCCCTCACCATATGGCTGGGCCTGACTAAAAAAATATTTAACAACTACGGCTCGGAGATGTGGGTTGACTCCGATCCATATGCCTGGGTGGTCCCGACCTCGAATTACGATCCCACCCTGGCACCCAAAGGAAATCAACTGGTAGGTTTTGCATTTACACTGCCCGGCGAATATGATGCATCGACAATAAAGAAAAAGGCATTTCAAACAATAGTCGATAACATGCCGGATATCGAAACGCATACCGATATGATACATTATCAGGAATTGATACCTGAAAAAGCATCCTGGGGCATAAATTGCGGCTTTGGAGATGTCAGGACTCCTATAAAAAATCTATACTGCGTGGGAACCGATACCACGAAGAGAAGTGCTGGAGTCAATCGATCGGCATACTCAGTCCTGGAGTTCCTTGATATTATAAGATTGGATGGGAATTTGTAATGAATTAACAAAAAAAATAAACGAGTTCTATTTCCACCGAGTTAAATAATTTCTCTTTAGCTTCCCAGGGGAAATCATATCTGATTATGGTATTTGTAATTTGTTCTCATTTACTATCGAAGAGGCCGTCGCCAATCTGAAGGAGGCAACGGAACTACTACGTGGTGGAGCTTTACAGGCAGGGGGATGTGACCATCCGCGAAGCTGCAGCTATCCTCGGTCTTAATTTGCGCCAAACTCTGGAGATCATAGAGATGAAGATCGGAGGCAATGTAGGGCGAGATGAGGCGACCAGGGCGCTGGAAAAGGCGAAGAAGCTTGCGGAAAAAAAGTTCTGGTTCTTGGCAGTGGTCATTAGCCTCGTTAGCAGTTTGGACATATCGCCCCGGCGGCCCTCCTCGCCTTAAAATCATGATCCCGCAGGGAAAAGGATTAATCATTAATGATAACTTAATTAGTCCTAAGGATGAGCTTTATGGTCGAAGGTACTAAGAGCGGTTGTATTTTCTGCGATATTATTGAAGACAAAGCACCGTGCTGCAAGATCTATGAGGATGAACTCTCTTTAGCCATACTCGATATCAATCCCTTCTCAAAAGGACATTGCCTGGTCATTCCCAAGAGGCACGTGCCCTGGTGGCATGAGCTCTCTCTAGAGGAGAATGCCAGCCTCTTTCGGGTGGCAAAGATAGTGGCCGAGAAGATGATGAAGGCCTTGACTCCCGAATTCGTCTGCATGTATGCTCGCGGCAGGAGAATACCACATACCCACATCTTCCTGGTTCCTACCTACAGCGGAGATGTGCTGGACAGATTCTTCAATGCACTGGAACTGTTCCAGGAATCGCCTCCTGCGCTGACAGCTTTGCGAGAGAAAAATTCCCTGGAAGAAGTAGCTGAGCTTCTCAGGAAAACGTAAATTATGCATGACTGAAATGATAGGGAGCCCGGCTCCTCACTCCTCGCCTTCCAGGTAGGGCTCAAGGAGAAGATCCTATTTCTTGGCGATCTTCTCGGGTTTGAGCACGCACAGCGGTCCCCGGAGGTAGACATACCAGTAGAGGGCAGCCACGAAGAGCGCCGCTCCCACGATGTTGCCGAGGGTGACGGGGATGAGGTTGGTGATGAAGAAGTTATACCATCCATTGCTGCCGGCCAGGTTTGCCGTGGCCACATTGGCCGTGGCCAGTCTGGCTGCTATGGCCGGATTGTTGGCGGCAAAGATGCCCAGGGGAATGAAGAACATATTGGCTACGCTGTGCTCAAAGCCGATGGCGACGAAGGCCATGATGGGAAACCAGCAGGCAAAGATCTTGCCGATCACATCTTCAGAGCTTATGGCCAGCCAGACGGCCAGGCAGACCAGCCAGTTGCAGCCTACCCCCCGCAAGAATGCAGTGGAAAAGTCCAGGCTGCATTTGGTGTTGGCCACAGTTGCCACCCATCCCGCCCAGGGCATACTATCGAAAAATCCGCACAGGTAAGCCAGGAAAAAGGCCACGAATATCGATCCCAGAAAGTTGCCTACATAAACCAGCGACCAATTTTTCATCAGGCCTTTGACGGTGGCCTCGCCATTGAGCAGGCTGAGGGGCGCAAACATGCAGTTTCCCGTGAATAACTCTGAGCCTCCTATTACTACCAGCATGAGGCCCACGGGAAACACCGCTCCGGCGGCGAACTTGATCAGGCCGGCTGGGAGAGCGATCTTCCAAATTCCGCCGTCCGGATCGGTGATGGTGCCATTGGAGAGGCCTCCGGCCACAATCTCGCTCAAAAGGGCTCCAAAGGCGATGTAGGCTCCGGCTAGAAAGCCCAGCACCAGTAGCTTTTGTGCCGTTATGTTGCATTTCGTGCATCCGGCAGCAATGGCTGCCTTGGCGATATCAGCGGGAACTTTGAATGCCATATTCTCCCTCCAGAATGGAGCGACCTGCAGATTGGCCATAAATGTCCAATTGTTTTTCCATGGCACCAGCGTTCAATGCCAACGCTTTGCGGATCGCTCGTAGGGTGGCCACTGCTTGCCTGCATGTCGTGTAAAAAGCTTGCGGTTGCAGCGGCTTTGCATCTAGAGTCTGTTCTGCAACTAACTTCTGGCAAAAATTATGGCTTATAATCTCACGATAGTAATCCATGAGATGTACGAAAACGGAATAGGTCCAAGCTTTCTTACATGTGCGCGAAAATAAACGAGGACTAAAAAATATCAGAGAGGGTCCAAGAGTTTGGACGTACTCCTGATAAGTTGCCTTGTGATATCTCGTTCAACGCTCCTCGATAGAGCACAAGGCCAGGCGCTAACGATGCGTCCTGCAATAACAATGATTGGGCGCAGGAGCGCGTTTGTTGCCTTAACGGCAGGAGAGCGTGTTGCTGAGAAGAACAACACCAACTCCAGCATAAAGAAGGCCAGTACTACGATAATACCAGCCTCATAAGACAGTCCGAGCCCAAGGCAAACCCAGACAATTGTGCCTCCAATCAAGGATAATATGAATGCGTAGATGCCGTATGCTACTAGAGTCAGCAAAACAAACCAACCAGAAGCCTTGCGATCATTTTGGCGTTTCATCAGGCATCATCTCTAGTGTACATAATGCATTCCTACCCTTTAACTCTTTTCCTGTTCGTTCTTGATTATGTCTTTCACTTCTCTGGCCGTAGTATGCACAAATAATACCGCAAAGAACAGGTAGATAATGATGTAAATTGCATTGGAAATCCTCAAAATCACCTGAATTGCGCCTTCATCGGTCATACCAAGGTAGCCAATCCCTATTATCAGAAAATGGGTGAAACCCGCCATGATTAGAATGATAATCAAATCCAGAGCAAGGAGTGCCACAATAAGACTCGCCATGTAGAGCTTAAGGCAGATTATCTGCCAGAACTTGTTTCGCAAATTTGGCGAGGGCATGGATTGGTGAATTGCTGAAGTGATTTATAACTCTTTTCAGGCTGCACCTAAAGTCTGGTGTCTGCACCCAAAGTCGCCCAAAATAGGTACATTAGGTGCAAAGCCAGTTGCAGCCGGCAAATTAAAATTTTTTAAAAAATTAAAAATTATGATTTAAAAAGGCTGGAATTGATGAGTTAAGCCCAGTGGATTCAGTCTCCCCCATAACCACACACCCCATGACCCTCATGCAGCTCCTTCTCGGCGATAAGATTTCTTTTCGCCGGATTGAAGCTCTTCTTGGGCTTGCTGTCCATCAATTTATGCCAGTTATCTCTCTCCCATATATTGAATGATTTGTCTTCTTCCGGAATAAGCTGGCGCAGGCGCAAAACCAGTCCCTCCCAGTTGACGGCGTGTCCTTTGAAATCCGGGCCGTCCACGCAGGCGAATTTGGTCTTGCCATCTATTTCCACCCGGCAGGCACCGCACATGCCCGTGCCGTCCACCATGAGGGGTGTGAGGCTGACCATTGTTACCACTCCGGCGGCCCGGGAGGCGTCTGAAGAGACCTTCATCATGAAGGGACAGCCGTGGGCAAAGATCCTGTCTATCTTCTTTCCCGACGCCAGCTCCTGCTCGATGAAGTCATTGGCCCAGGCGGTCTTGCCGCAGCCTGTTACCACATGAACCTCGTCGCTGTGCTCCTTGAGCCTATCCACCCAGAAGATGAAGTCCAGACCGCGTCCTTCCACGACCGTAATCACATAGTTGCCCTTCTCCTGGAGGGCTTTTATGAGCGGCAGAGTAGGTCCGGCGCCAAAGCAGCCGCAGGCGCAGATGACCCTGCCGAAGTTCTCGATCTTTGTAGGCGTGCCCAGGGGTCCGGCGATGTTGGCCATGCATTCGCCTTCTTTCATAGTGGACAGCTTGGCGGTGCTGGTCCCCAGAACGTAGAAGACAATGTCCACGGTGCCCTCCTTTTCGTCCCAGCCGGCCAGACCCATGGGTATCCTCTCCCCTTTCTCGTCCACCCTCATAATTACGAACTGACCCGGTCTGGCAGTGCTCGCAATCTTGGGAGCTTTGAATTTCATGTAGATGATATTGGGAGCTACGGTCTCCTTGGTTACTATCTCGTACATCTCTAGCCTCCTCTAATCTTATTCAGCTTCACGGCACAGACCTTTAGCTCCGGGATCTTGGCCACGGGGTCCAGGGCCGGATTGGTAAGGACGTTGGTGGGCGTCTCGGAGAAATGGAAGGTCATAAAGACCACGCCGACAGGCGACTTTTCTGTGGTTTTGGCTTTGGCCCTGACTCTTCCCCGGCGGGAGGTTACCTCTATCAGCTCGCCGTCAACAATACCCAAAGTGAGGGCGTCTTCTGGATTCATCTCCACCAGCTCCTCACCCCAGAGAAGGTTGAGGTCGCCCACTTTCCTCGTCATGGTTCCGGTGTGATACTGGCAGAGAACTCTGCCGGTGGTGAGGATGAAGGGATACTCCTCATCGGGCAGCTCCATGGAAGGCCGGTAATCGACCACATTGAACTTGCCCATGCCCCTCGTGAACTGGCCTTTATGCAGGTACCCGGTTCCCGGATGCTCCGGGTTGGGGCAGGGCCACTGCAAGCCGTTGCCTTCCAGCCGCTCATAGCTTATGCCCCCGTAGCTGGGAGCGAGCTTGGCTACCTCGGACATGATCTCGGAGGGATGGCCATAGCTAAACTGGTCCTTAAAGCCCATGCGAGCGGCCAGAGCGTCCAGGATCATCCAATCGGGCATGGACTCGCCGACACTGTCCAGGGCCTTCCTGATCCTCTGCACCCGGCGCTCCGTATTGGTGAAGGTTCCGTCCTTCTCCAGGCTGGTGGTTGCCGGCAGGACCACGTCTGCCAATGCTGCCGTTTCGGATAGGAAGATGTCCTGCACCACCAAAAACTCCAGGGCCTTCAAGGCCTCTACCACGTGGCTGCTGTCCGGATCGCTGACGACCGGGTTTTCTCCCATGATGTACATGGCCCGGATCCTGCCCTCATAGGCGGCATCCATCAACTCCACCACCGTGAGACCGGGCTTTTCCGGCAGAGTTGCCCCCCAGGCCAGCTCGAACTTCTTCCTAAGATCGGGATTGATCACCGCCTGGTAGGCGGGCAGGAGATTGGGCAAGGCGCCCATGTCGCAGGAGCCCTGCACATTGTTCTGGCCGCGCAGGGGATTGATGCCGGCGGAGGGTCGGCCGACGTTGCCCGTCATCATGGCCAGATTGGCCAGGGTGAAGATGTTGTCCACGCCATGAGAGTGCTGAGTGATGCCCATGGCATAGATTATGGAAGAGGGATTGCCTTTGGCATAGAGCCGGGCGGCATCTCGGATCAGCTCTGACTTGACACCAGTGATGCGCGCGGCGTCAGATGAAGACAACTGCAAGAGGGAGGCCCTGAACTCCGGGAAGCCCTCCGTCCGCTCCGAGATGAAGCACTCATCCATCAGCTTCTCTTCCAGGATTATGCGGCACATCTCCAGGACGAGCGGAACATCCGTTCCCGGGGTCTGGCGCAGCCAGACGTCGGCGATCTTGCACAGATCGATCCAGCGGGGATTGGCCACGATGATCCTGGCCCCCTTCCTTTTCGCCTCTTTGATCTTGAGGGCGATGATGGGATGCTGCTCGCTGGTGTTCGAGCCGATGATGAAGATGCATCCGGCGTCCGCTAACTCGGAAATAGAGTTGGTCATGGCCCCGCTGCCAAAAGCCAGGGCCAGGGCGGAGACGGTGGAGGCATGGCAGAGCCGGGCACAGTGATCTACGTTGTTGGTCTGCATAACCAGCCGGGCAAACTTCTGGGCCAGATAGTTCTCCTCATTGCTGCACTTGGCCGAGGAGAGGAAGGCAAAGCTGTCGCCCTTATAACCATTCAATTTTCCGGCCACTAAATCCAGGGCCTCTTCCCAGGTTGCCGGGACCAGTTTGTCATTTTTCCGGATGAGTGGCACAGTGAGCCGCTCCGGACTTTCTACGAAGCCGAGACCAAAGCGGCCCTTAACGCAGAGCTGGCCGTTGTTGGGCAGGCAGTCCCGCTTGCCTCTCACCCTCACTATCCGGTTGTCCAGGACGCCCACTTCTATCCGGCAGCCCACACCGCAGTAGGGGCAGACGGTGGCGACCGTGCTTTCCGGCCTCTGCCATTTCTCAGATCGGGCGTAGAGAGCCGCCGTGGGACAAATATCCACGCAGGAGCCGCAGAACTTGCAGTCCGAGTCCTGCAGTGATTCCGGGCCTATCCAGTGCATGCGGTGAAAATCGGGATTGCTGGTGAGGATGCCCTCGCCACGCACCTCCTGGCAGGCTCGCACGCAGCGGCCGCACAGGATGCAGAGATTGTAATTGCGGTCAAAGAAGGGCTCTCTCAAGACGGGCATATTCTTAAAAGAGATCTGATATCTGATGTTCTCCAGTCCCACGAACTGCACCGCCTTCTGCAATTCGCATTCGCCGTTCTTGGGGCAGTACTTGCAGCCTACAGTGACCGGAAACTTGCGCATGCACTCGCGCAGATCATTGCATTCGTTTTTCCTTTCGCAAAAGAGGCAACTAGTGGGATGATTGGTGAGGGCCAAGAGCATCTCCAGGGTATTTCTTCTCATCTCCTGCAGCTCCTCTGTTTTGGTCTCTACCACCATTCCCTCTTTTGCCATGGTATTGCAGGCGGTGGGATAGTAATCCAGGCCTTTTACAGAAACGATGCACAGCTTGCAGGAGCCGATGGGCCTCAAGTCTGGGTGGTCGCAAAGTGCTGGTACATAAGTGCCCGCTTTGCGGGCTGCATCGAGAATGGTAGCTCCCTCTGGGACCTCTACCTCTCGATCATCGATGGTCAGTCTAATTTCCAACATGTTCCCAACCGCGCCGGGAAACGTAGAGGATTAATCGTATTAGAAGGTTGCTCTAAAGGAAAATCTTTTTTAGATAGCATAAAGATGATCAGCCTGAAGAGATCATAGCCTCAGAGGCGCGGTGTGGAAAAGATGGCAAGCAAGATTAATTTAAACCGGGTGGAGATGCCCAAGCAATCTCCCGAGAAGAGGAAACGCAACTTCCAGGAGGTTGCCCTGGGCTACAGTCCAGAGCAGGCGGCAGAAGAGGCGGGCAGATGTCTTCAATGCAAGAAGCCCAAGTGCATGGAAGGCTGTCCGGTCGGTGTGGAGATTCCCAGCTTCATTTGTGCCCTGCGGGACGGGGACATGCCTGAGGCGGTGCGGTCCCTCAAGAGAAAGAACAGCCTGCCCGGAATATGCGGCCGGGTCTGTCCTCAGGAGGTGCAGTGCGAGTGCAAATGCGTCCTGGCCAAGAGGGGAGCGCCTGTGGCCATCGGCCGTCTGGAGCGATATGTGGCCGATTGGGAGCTATGCCAGCCGCAAAGGCCGAAGTGCGAGATCACACCCGCGAGCGGAAAGAAGGTCGCTGTGGTGGGCTGTGGCCCGGCTGGGCTGACTGTGGCCGCAGACATGGCCAAGTTCGGCCACAAAGTCACCATCTTCGAGGCGCTGCATGATGGCGGCGGCGTCCTGGTCTACGGCATTCCCGAGTTTCGCCTGCCCAAGGGCATTGTGAGAGCGGAGATCGAGTACGTCCAATCTTTGGGCGCCGACCTGGAGCTGGATTCGGTAGTGGGCAGACAGGTGCAGGTGGGGGGGCTGCTCAAAGGAGGCTATGACGGCGTGTTCCTGGGAATTGGCGCAGGCGCGCCCCGTTTTCTCAACGTTCCCGGCGAGAACTTGAACGGCGTCTACTCTGCCAATGAATATCTGACGCGAGTTAATTTGATGAAGGCCTACAAATTCCCGGAATACGATACGCCCATCAAAAAGGGCAAGAAGGTGGCAGTAGTAGGCGGCGGAAACGTGGCCATGGATGCGGCCCGCTCCGCCATGCGCCTGGGAGCGGATGAGGTGCACGTCATCTACCGCCGCTCTCGCGAGGAGATGCCGGCCCGCCTGGAAGAGGTGGAGAACGCCATGGAGGAGGGCGTGATTTTCGACTTCCTCACCAATCCCACCCGGTTTTTGGGAGACGAACGGGGCATGGTAAAAGCCATGGAGGTCGTAGAAATGGAGCTGGGCGAGCCCGATGCCTCCGGTCGGCGTAGCCCCAGGGTGAAGAAGGGCTCGGAGCATATCGTCAATGTGGATACGGTGGTCATTGCGGTAGGCACAGTGCCTAACCCCCTCATCGCCTCCAGCACGCCACAGCTCAAGACCACCAAATGGGGCACACTCGTGGCGGACGAGCGGGGCCGGACGACCATGGAAGGGGTCTGGGCAGGAGGAGACATCACCAGCGGCGGAGCCACGGTGATCAGCGCCATGGGCGAGGGCAAGACCGCGGCGGCGGACATGGATGGGTGGCTGAAGACGGATGGGAATTGGAGCGAGAAATAGAGCGATTCGCTCCAGATTATTTTATAAAATTATATTTTTATTTACTTTTAGAGTAACAGGCAAGATAAAATCCTGTAATGGGAAAGGAATGCGATCCCGATCTCTTGCTGTTGTCGTTAAGACCTCATTCATGCTACCGCTTCTAAACCCTTCCATGTCCAATGCAACATACAAGAATCCAATGGACTTGAGTTCTTTAGAAATCTCTTCCCTGCAATGCATAGCTCTTTCGATGTCATTGTCCAACAGTTCAATCCTCGCCAGTTTTCCATGAGCCCTCACCCTGAGCTGTCCGAAGCCGCGGCATTTCAGGAAATCCTCAGCCAGTTCCACCATCTTCAGATTCTCAATCGTAATTCTCTCTCCATGAGGTATTCTTGAGGAAAGGCAGGCAGAGGATGGCTTGTTCCAGAAGGACAGCCCCATGTTGCGGGCTATTTCTCGAACATCTTCCTTAGATATCCCAACATCCACAAATGGATGCCAGATCCCCATTTCATCGCAGGCTGCGATACCCGGCCTATAATCATCATAATCAGAAAGGTTCATTCCGTCAGCTATGCAGTTTATTCCCCTCTCTTCGGCCATGGATTTAAGCGTCTTGAAGGATGACCATTTACAGTAATAGCACCGATTAGGTGGATTTTTCAGGAATTCTTCATCTGCCAGCGACGAACATTTCACGACCTCATATTTTAAGCCCAAAGATCTTGCTAATTCTTCTGCGTACTTTAGCTCACTCCTGGGCAAGGTCTCCGAGTCCAGGATGATGCAGAGTGCATTCTCTCCCAAAATATCCCGGCCAATTTTGGCCAAAAGGCTGCTGTCTACTCCTCCTGAAAAGGCTACCAGGATCTTGTCCTTCTCAGCTATTTTCGCCCTGATTTTTTCGAGCTTATCCTTCCAGTCCATTATTCCTCTATTGACAAGACGATTCACAAGACTTAGCCGTTTAAGTCTATCGGTTATCATATTCAACAGGCAAAGGAATGCATAAAGCAAATAGAAGAGATGCCTCAATGAAATTTCAATGTCATAGATTTACTCGCATTTATGATCGTCTGATCCGCATATTTTCTCATCTTCTCGAAGCATCCTGCAGATCTCACAGATTCTTTCCACTGGATTGCAGATCTTTTTATCTACGAGATCGTTCGCCAGTTGGGATATCGATACTTTGATCTCTTCCCCAAAATCGATGTTGTAGCCTCTCTTCTTTGATAAATATTGAGATACTGCCGGAGGTGTAATTCCAAGAAGCCTTGAGATCTCCTTTTGTGGCAGTTCGCGTTTCATCAGCTCTTCAGCAATGGCTGCTCTTATGCTGGGAAGAACGTCCCAAATAACCATTTCGCAGGGGGATTTCCTTCTATTAGTTTGAGTTTCCGGAATGTGATTCACAATTGTTAATAGGTGCTTTGGGTATATAAGTTTTATCCGCTGGAAGGCAGCCTAGCTCAATTCGATCTCATTCTTGGCGATTCTGGCTTTTGCCGCTTAACAAATACATTTATATGATAACAATTGTTAAGATAAATTCCATGAAACGCATCTATATGGATCATGCCGCAACTTCACCGCTTGCTCCGGAAGTACTCGATGCAATGATTCCCTATTTCACGGACCTTTATGGAAATGCATCGAGCCTGCATAGCTTTGGCAGAGAGGCAAAAGAAGCGATTGAAGATGCCAGGTGTAAAATTGCACGTCTGATCAATGCAGAACCATCCGAGATATTTTTTACTAGTGGTGGCACAGAGTCCGATAATCTGGCCTTGAAGGGGATTGCCTGGAGAAACAAAACGAAAGGATGTCACATAATAACATCATCCATTGAACATCCAGCCATACTGGAAGTATGTAAGGTCCTGGCTAAACAGGGTTTTGAGGTGACCTATCTTCCCGTTACCCAAGAAGGACTTGTGGAGCTGACCGCTTTGGAGTTGGCCATTCAGAAGGATACTATTCTGATTTCCATCATGCATGCGAACAACGAAATAGGAACCATTCAGACGGCGTTCAGACCGCGGGCAAGATACCAGTAGATGTCAAATCCCTTGGTGTTGATGCCCTCTTTGTATCCGGACACAAGCTCTATGGTCCAAAGGGTATTGGTGTCCTCTATGTTCGCAAAGGTGTGAAGATAGAGAGCATACAGCAAGGAGGTGGCCATGAAAGCGGCCTGCGATCAGGAACTGAGAACGTCCCTGGGATCGTAGGCCTGGGCAGAGCAGCTGAACTGGCAAGAAACACGATGGTCGAAGAGGCGATAAGGCTTACAGCTCTGCGAGATCGTCTGAAAGATTTTGTCCTCAGCAAAATCGAAGAGTCCTGGCTGAATGGGCATCCTGCCAAAAGACTCCCTAACAACCTCAACTTTGGATTCAAATACATCGAAGGAGAATCGTTGCTTCTCTACTTGGATGCCTTGGGGATAGCTGCCTCCACCGGTTCTGCCTGCTCATCAAAGAAGCTTACGGCCAGTCACGTTCTGACAGCCATCGGCCTCAAGCCGGAGTATTCTCACGGTTCGTTGCGGCTGACTCTTGGACGGAGCAATACATTGGATGATGTAGATCTGGCTGGCCAGGCCATCGAGGAGTCTGTCATCAGGCTTCGGAAAATGTCAGCGCTAGGTCCGAGGTAAAGCTCTATCTGATCAAAAAATGCATTGCTCAAATCTTGCTGCTGATGCGCTTCACCTGGCGATTGAGGATTACCGGCAGAAGGCAGAAAAATGAAAATTATCGCCAAATTTTCAGGTCAATCCCTTCAATTCTCAACTTGCTACCTTCTGAATGTACTATGACTCCTGAATGAACCTGCTGCATACGGCAGTGACTGGGCAGGAACTTGACTGTTTCGCCCACATCAGGAATCCGGCCCTTGTTGACAGATCCTTCGAAGCCCGTGACCATGCAGATGCCCACATCTTTATACTGGAACTCATCGCTGAGGAGTTGGTGGGGGCCAGCCAGATGGACTGTGGCTATGCCCTGGATATATTTCATTACCCTGGCAAAATGTATCACGGGGCATCCCAGGGCCCTGTACCTTAGAACGTCTCCAGGCTCGATGTCCATGGACCTGGCGAACGGATATAGATCCTCGCGACAGGATGGCTCTCCGGGAATAGGGCCTAAGGAGAAATCAGCTTTTCGATCCCCTTTCAGCCCCGTGATTCCCTCTCCGCAGCCCTGGCACGCAAGCGGGAGGTCTTCGACTTTGTCCAGAGCTGCAATGTGGGTCGATAGAAACTGCTGGATCTCGGCCTTAGTATCAATAAATCTCTCCAGCTCAAGGTAGTGGCACTTGCTGATATCTCCCTTCTTTGAGATCTCTTCTGCATAATCCTTGCACTGCCTGTGGCCGCATTCGCCGCAATTATAACCAGGCAGCATTTTGGATATTTCGGCCATATCTAAGCCCTCGCCTTCTGCTGCTTGACAAAGTAATCCCAGTTCCAGGGCTCATCCAGGACCTTCACCTCAACCTGGCGGATGCCATGCAGACCTTCCACACGGCGCCGGACCTGTTCGGTGAGGTGGCTCACCATGGGACAAACCCGGGAGGTCAGCACCATGTCCACCTCCACTGTATCGTCGCCCCGTATGATTATATCTTTGATCAGGCCCAGGTCCACGATATCAATGCCCACCTCGGGATCGAGCACGTCCCGCAAAGCCTCTCGAATCTCCTCCTCCCGCTCCATCTGGGCCATAAGCCTCTCTGCCTCCGGCCCCGGCAGAGCCATTTGCATGGAGCGCAGCCGTTCTTCCAGCCGGTTTTGCCGGTCGAGCAGCCTGCTGACCACACGCAACATGGGATCTGGCAGATTAGCATAATTCAGATCTGTTCCTGTGGCTGGGCATTCAGGCTCTGCAATTCTTCCCGGCACGCCTACAACGGTCGCTCCGGCAGGGACCGGTCGGACCACCACTGAGCCCGCGCCGATCTTGGCACCTTTTCCTACAGTTATAGGCCCGAGGATGATGGAGCCCGCGCCGATGACCACACGGTCCTCGATGGTGGGATGGCGCTTGACTTTATCGAGACTGGTTCCGCCCAGGACCGTGCCCATGTACATCAGCACGTCATCTCCAACCTCGGCCGTCTCGCCGATGACCACGCCCATGCCATGGTCGATGAAGAAACGCTTGCCAATTTTTGCTCCGGGGTGAATCTCCACGCCGGTTAGGAAGCGAGCGATGTGGGAGCTGAGCCTGGCCAAAAAAAAGAACTTATGAATCCAGAGGAAGTGAGAGATGCGGTGCATCCAGATGGCATGCAGCCCCGGATAGCAGGTGATTACCTCTAAAGTCGTTTTAGCAGCTGGGTCCTTGGCAAAGACGGTCCTGATATCCTCTCTGATGCTCATCTTCCTGATACCTCTAAATCTCGAAGAGCTCTGTGCTCAGGTATCGCTCGCCCGTGTCCGGTAGTATTACTACTATCAGCTTGCCTTTGTTTTCCGGTCTTTCCGCCACACTCAAGGCAGCCCAGGCGGCAGCACCGCTGGATATTCCTACCACCAATCCTTCCTCTTTGGCCAGTCTTCGGGCAGTAGCGAAGGCATCTTCATTTGTTACCGGGATGATCTCATCAATCAGATCAAGCCGCAGGACATCCGGAATAAAGCCTGCACCTATTCCCTGTATCTTATGGGGTCCAGGCTTTCCGCCTTCCAGCACCGGCGACGCGGCAGGCTCGACGGCAAAGGCTTTGAAGCCTTTCTTGCGGGACTTTATCACATCGGCGATGCCCGTGATCGTTCCGCCCGTGCCCACACCCGCAACCACTATGTCGATCTTGCCGTCCGTATCACGCCATATCTCCTCGGCAGTAGTCTTCCTATGGATCTCTGGATTGGACGGGTTTCTGAACTGCTGGGGTATGTAATAGTAGCTGGGGTTCTTGGCAAGCATATCCTCAGCAGTTGCGATCGCCCCTTTCATTCCCAGGGGCCCAGGAGTCAGAACCAGGTCGGCTCCCAGGGCTTTGAGAAGCTTGCGCCGTTCGATCGACATGGTCTCGGGCATAACCAGCACCAGCTTGTAGCCCCTGGCAGCGCAGACGAAGGCGAGAGCTATTCCGGTATTGCCACTCGTCGGCTCCAGGATGATGGTGTCGTCTTTGATATGCCCCGCTCTCTCGGCAGCCTCGATCATGGCCACTCCTATTCGGTCCTTAACGCTTCCCAGAGGGTTGAAGTACTCAACCTTGGCAACGACGGTTGCATCCAGGCCCTTTGTAACTCTATTCAGTCTGACCAGTGGCGTATTGCCAACTGTCTTGGTGAGATCTTCGTAGATCTTTCCCATAATCAACCTCTTCTTTTCATGAAATCCTTGCTTTTTTAGTCACGTTTTGTTAGCCTTTTTCGGGAAGATAAAGGTCCTTATAGCGGCAATTCCGAAATCATAAGTCCTTATTCACAATTGTTAATCCATTAAAGGATATAAAGTTTGCCAATTGATATCTATTTTTGGCGCTTACCAACCCCTGGCTTGCAGAGCTTCCGCCTCGGGAATGCTGGCTGCATCCAGGCCCTTCATGGCTGCGCCCAGACCCTTGGAGGCCTTTGCCAAAATCTGCGGATTGTCAAAATTATGCACTGCCTGGACAATGGCCGAGGCCATGGTCTCTGGATCCTCGGACTTGAAGATCCCGGAGCCCACAAAGACGCCATCAGCTCCGAGCTGCATCATCAGTGCCGCGTCTGCGGGCGTAGCCACACCGCCTGCTGCGAAATTGACCACGGGCAGGCGCTGCAGTCGAGCGCATTCGACCACCAGATCATAATCTGCTTCGATCTCGCGAGCGACTTTCAACAACTGCAAATCATCCATGCCCTTCAGGCTCCTGATCTGGCCCAGGATCATCCTCATATGCAGCACAGCCTGGCTCACATCACCGGTTCCAGCCTCACCCTTGGTCCTGATCATAGCTGCGCCCTCTTTAATGCGACGCAAAGCCTCGCCCAGGTTACGAGCTCCACAGACAAATGGGATGGTGAATTTAGTCTCCTCAATGTGGAACTGGTCCGCAGGAGTAAGCACCTCCGACTCATCGACCATGTCCACACCCAGGGCCTCCAGAATTTGTGCCTCTACGAAATGCCCAATCCTGGCTTTGGCCATGACAGGTATGGTTACGGAGTTGATGATGTCCTCAATTATCGCTGGGTCTGCCATCCTGGCCACTCCGCCCATTTTTCTTATGTCTGCGGGAACGGCATGAAGTGCCATAACAGCGACAGCTCCGGCTTCCTCAGCAATGGTCGCCTGCTGCGGTGTAGTGACATCCATGATGACACCGCCTTTCTGCATCTTGGCGAAGCCGCGCTTGAGCAGCTCCGTTCCAAATCTCAGGTTCTCAAGTTCTAGTGCCATGAATTACCTCTATGGGTGCGAAATCCTTGGCAGGAATTAATAGCTATGCATCGCGGCAAATCGCTTTAGCCATCAAGCCGCAGCGATCAACGTCCTTAGCCGGGTCAGCTCTTCATCATCAAGGAAGCTCGCCTTGATCATCCACCCCTCGCTATCGGGAAGTCTTTTGTAAGAAATATCCGCATCAGGCTCGCCATCCCTATCAGAGTAGCGGGCCACGATTCGGCAGGCAACTTCCAGTAGGTCCGCCGTAAATGTGCCTTTTCCGACAGCGATCGGGCCGTTAATGGTTGCCGGTTCAAAGACGTAGTCCCCTTCTTTTGCCAGCATTGTCAGCATTTTATTCTCATTCTCATTTCTGCCCACGATCAGTTTTGCGCTTCTGGAGAGCCGGAAATATCGACCTGCCTTCAATAGATCTATATTTTGCATATCAAGCTCGTCGTGCTTTATGAGGTCCCTGATCCTGTTGGCAAACTCTGGGTCCGTCAGGAGGCATCCCCCGGCAGCGCAAGGGTAGTCGTTTATCCCCAGGTCCTTGGCGAGAGCCATCTGCGGCTTCCTGGAGCGGCCAGCTATGTCCAGCATCCTCTCCCGGCTGATCCATCCATTCTTCTCGGGAATAGTCGGCGCCAGCAGCTTGTCCGAGAGAGGCCGCAGCACAAGTCCATCCAGGTCAGCCTCTTTCTCGATGATGTTCATCTGCCGTCTGAACTGACTCATGGGCCGCTGGCCCAAGACCTCTCCGGTTATGATGAAGGATGCTCCAAACTCGCCCATCAGCTCTTTGCTCTTGCGGAAAAACAGGATCCTGCAATCAATGCAGGGATTCATGTTAGCGCCATAGCCGTGCTCGGGTTTTTTCAGCACCTCCAGGAAATCCTTGGCGGCGTTGATGATCTTGAGATCTATTCCTATAGCCTCGGCCACACGACGGGCGTTGCTGCCGCATCCCAAATTAGATGAATGGCGGTCGCAGAGGCAAAAAGGCGTCTTGAAGTTTACAGCCAGGAGCTCCAGCCCTTCCCGACTCATGAGCTCTGCTGCCAAGGTGCTGTCCAGTCCTCCGGAAAGAAGTATTATCGCTTTCATTGTAAATCGATCTCATTTTTTTTTACTACTATCTGCCAAACTTCGCCAGATAAGGCCTTCAGATCCAGGATCTCATGACCTTCACTGCGCAGGCTCCTGGAGACGTTGGCCGTTGCGGCTGAGTCGTCCAGCAGGATGGTCAGATCCTGTCCGCTGTCCAGCTCCTCCAGCCGAAGTTTCGTCTTGACAAAGGTGTATGGGCAGACCTCGCCCCTCAGATCAAGTTCCTCTGTCACAGCCCGCACTCTTCCGAATTATTTTCCCGGTAGTTCTTTTGCTCGATCTTCGTAATCAGGGGCCAATCCCCACAGACGGCGCAATCCATCCTTTTCTCAGCCGCCGCTTCAAAAAAGCTCATATCCAGGGCATTGAAGCAGAGCAATCTACCCGCCAGCAGCTCGCCTATTCCCAGGATGTACTTCAGGACCTCTGAGGCCTGGATGTTGCCGATGATGCCGGGCAGCACCCCGAAGACGCCTGCCTCCTGGCAATTGGGAATCAGTCCCGGCGGTGGAGGCTTTTTGAATATGCAGCGGTAGCATGGACCTTTTTGGGGAATAGTAGTAGTAGCATACCCTTCATAGCGAAGGATGCTGCCGTGAGAGCAGGGCTTCTTCTCCAGAACGCAGGCGTCGTTGATCAGGTAATGAGTGGGATAGTTATCACTTCCATCGACCACGAAATCATAATCCTGGATGATCTTTCCGGCATTTTTTGCAGAGAAGCGCTCCTGGTAGGTTACAACATCCACATCGCTGTTGAGGCTTCGAACGAAGTTCTCTGCAGATTTCGCTTTGAAGAGGCCGATATTGCCGCCGTGGATGATCTGCCTTTGCAGGTTGCTCACCTCCACAAGATCGTCGTCAACAATCCCCAGGGTCCCCACGCCTGCTGCCGCCAGATAGGCGATGGCGGAAGATCCCAGCCCCCCCGCACCCAGGACCAGCACCTTTGAAGCCAGCAGCTTCTTCTGGCCCTTGCCTCCGACTTCAGGCAATATTATTTGACGCGAGTAGCGCCTTATCTGCTCATCTGTGAAAGATCCCGACACAATATCTCGCTCCTCATTACTGCAATACCGCAGCCTTGAACTCGTCCCTGCCGACGCGGCGAATCAGGTCACCAAGCCGCTCTCTTTTCTTGCCATGCTGCAGGTAGAAGTCCAGGCAACGCTGAATTATCATCATGCCCTGCTCCTCGTTCACAAAGTCGGCGATCTTTTCTCCCTGCGTTGGGTGTCTGCCATTCTTTCCTCCGGCATAGACGGCGTAGCCCATTCTTTCCGCCTTCCAGGCATCCGTGGGGCAGCTCTGCATGCAGTCGGCACAGAGCACGCATCGGCTCTTATCGAGCAGCGGCTTTCCGTCCTGCAGGACAAGGGCTTTTTCCCTGCAAATATCCACGCATAGGCCGCATCCCATGCAGGCGTCCGCCTCCATGTACGGCTGCACAGCCGCGCAAAAGCCGATCTCGTTTTCCTGGGGCCGGGAGCAGGCATTGGGGCAGGCGGAGACGGTGGCTTTGAATTTATGAGGCAATAGCCATCCGCTGAATTTCTGGTCGATCTGCCGGGCGAAGCTCTGGCTGTCCGCTAATGCTCTGCGGCAGACGGGCAGGCCGGGGCAGGCAGTCACTGTGCGAAAGCGTGGACCGCAGGGGCCCAGGGTGAGCCCTGCACCGGCCAGATCCTTTCGGGCGGCTTCGATTTCTTTGAACTTTATCCAGGGAATCTCGATGCCCTGGGCCGTACCTCCTGGCCACCTCGGCGATCCTGGGAAGCTTGTCGGCAGAGATTGAGCCGCCGGGCAGGCGCAGGCGTAGGGCGAAGAAGTCATCGTCCTCCTGCATGATGATGCCGCCGGACTTCAGGGCGGCGTAGTCGATGCTCGGTGTAGGTGCGGTCATCTGGAGCCTCTGCAGGAGATGAACGGGTGGAGATGGGGTAATGAAGGTTTGGATTGCGGCAAGAGAAGTAAGAAATAGAGAGAAAAGACTGAGTCGCAAATCTTAAATGGTAACGGTGCGCGGAATTAGGAGGCCAGACTTCTCCAACCGAGATTTCTAGTTATTTATCTATGCGAATATATAAATATTAACTTCTTGAAAAGTCTATTCAGCGGGAAGTATGAGAGCATGAATACACAAAATGGAACGAGCGAAACCGGATGCTGCCCCAGATTCAATCCTGAAGCGTGGGATGAAAAAGAGATAACGTGGACCGAGAAATTATTTGTTAAGGATAAGGTCCACAGCTTTCTTCATATTCCTCTCAATTTCGGGCAAGTTATGAAGAAGAATATGGAAAAGATCGAAAAAGCCGGAGCGTCTGCCAAAGAGACAATTGTGCTTTCTGATGAAAAGTCCATGTGGAGATCTGATCTATATATTGCAGTTGAAAAAGACTTCGAAGGATCGGATGCAGTAAAAATTTCAGGGACATTTTTGACTAAAGTATTTGAGGGGCCATACAAAGACATGGGCAAGTGGATGAGAGATATGAACTCATTTGTCACATCAAAAGAGAAAACAACAAAGAAGATGTACCTTTTCTACACGACCTGCCCAAAGTGCGCCAAAGTCTATGGCAAGAACTACGTGGTTATCCTGGATGAGGTATGAAACGCGCCGTATGATGATGCTGAAAGAAGTCACAAAGAGCCGCATTCCAACAAGATGCCAAATGAGATCCTAGCTCCATTAGCTCAAGCCCGCGGCCAGTACATGATGATTATTACTCCTACCAGAGCTATAAAGCCGCCTATCAAATCAAACCTATCCGGCGCTACCCTGTCTATCTGCCAGCCCCAGAGGATTGAAAGAACTATGAATATGTCGCCGTAGGCTGCATAGACCCTACCGAAGCTTGCGGGCTGAAAGGTGGGCATGATCCCTTAGAGAACCAGAATTGCCGCACCGAGCAGGGCAAATGCCAATCCTCTCCCTTCTCTTATGCGAAGCCACATCAGGTATCCTCCGCCAATCTCGCATAATCCGGCGAGGAGAAAGAAGAACAGGGACCACGCTATCTCCATTGTCCGTAGCATAAAGTGACCTCCGCTTACTGCGCATTATAATGATGTCTCCCAGGATGGACCTTCTCGATTGCACTGGTGTGGAATACTTCCTCCTTGGCTAAATCCCTGGCAAGGTATCCCATCTCCTGCAGAGCCGGCATGAAAGCAAGGGCGGAATCGATGTACTCACCGGGAAGGCTGGCGCAGTATTTAGGCGAGACCCGGAAGACCTCCCTGGCGAAATCCTCATCGATGATTTTTATAACACCTGCTACCAGCCTTGCCGCCTTCTGCGGATGCTCTCTTAGAAGGTTGCAGGCATCCTCATGCAGCTTGAGAAAATCCTCCAGGAGAGAAGGCGATTCCTGGATCAGTCTCTGTGTGGCGATAATGCCATAGCTGGGATTGAAGGGCCATGTCTTGCAGGGTGGGAGGATGATCTTGGCCCCCTGGCGAGCCGCCAGGACTGCCAGGGGCGGCGTGCCGCAGGCACCATCGACCTCGCCATCCATCATGGCATCCAGAATAAAGTCGGCCCAATCGAAGTTCTTGATCTCTATTGAATCGCCAAAGCCACCGTCTCTTATAAGCTTCCTAAGGATCACGTCATGTATCGAGCCCCTCCTGGGGGTGCCGACGGTCTTGCCCTTAAACTGGGCCAGGGCATCCGATGCTGTCTCTTCAGCCTGGAAGCTTTGGCCGCCTATGAGCACTGTACCTTCCACATGCCCACCGGCCACACATCTAATCTTCAAGCCCCGAGCAATTCCAATCATTGCCGGGGGCAGGCCGATATAGCCCAAATCGATTTTCTGACTTTCAAGAGCCTCCAACATGGCCGGTCCGTTGGGAAATAGCTTCCAGGAGGCATTGATGCCGATCTCCTCCAATTGACATGAGCCTCGCAAGATGAAGCTGGTGTGATAGAGGGTCGATAGGTATCCAATAGACAGCTTTTCCATTGGTATTAAATATTTAGGTAATGGTTTATAAAACAAATGGTGGCGCTGCATAATGCCTCAAAGGGATTGCTTTTCAAGGGGCATTGAACACAAATTCGTACCTCACTCCGGGAGCTGGCCTTATCTACTTGGCTGCAGCCTACTGAGAGCCTGGAGTGGATAAGAAAAGATTAATTATCCCGAACATATTGGGAAATGCATGAGAAAACTAGACGCCAGGAGCTTAGAGATACTGAGAAAGCTTGCACCGGAAATAAGTGAGCCCGTTCACTACCGCTCAATTCTTCCCCCTGTCTCTATGCACCATGCGACAGATGAAGAGGACTTCCAAGAAAGGCTTGAGAGGCTTTCCGCTGAAGATTTTAATGACAAATCTGAGTGTCTGCTCTGCATATCTCCCGAATCCGCCCGCATATTTATCGATCTTCTGGAAAAAAAGGTTCCTGGTGAGGCGGCAGAGCGTATCCGCGAGCTATATAAGTCTTCCACTGGATATGAGGTCTGATATTTTTTTCCCAAGCTTAGCATGCCGCTCAATTATCACAATAATTATAATATCCTATTTGTTCGTGCAAAGGTATTGGCTCCCAGGCCCTTGGGCTGAGGGGCCTCGTCTTCATCAGCCAGGGCAGGGCCAGACCGGAGATCATCGTTGTCATCAAGGCCATGATCACCAGCGCCACAAAAATGCGCCCTTCGATTAATCCATAATCAAGAGCTGCCGTTGCCAGCACAATCTCCATCGCGCCGCGTGCATTTAATCCAAAGCCGACAGCCAATGCCTTTCTTTCCGCCATTCCTCCTATCATGGCTCCCAGGCCAGCCCCGATGATCTTGCCGATGCAAGCAACGGAAAATACCAGCAGAACTATTGTTAGATCAAAGTTGGCCGCAAAGTTGGTTTTAAGCCCGATCGATACGAAATAAATCGGTGCCAGTATCGTCATAACCGGAAGATAGGCCTTCTTCAAGATGAGATCTCTTCTA
>JAPKYC010000158.1 GCA_026394505.1 Methanothrix sp. | reverse complement strand
ATCTTCTTCCAGCTTTCTGCATCCAGTGCCCGGCGAAGCTCCTTTTGCTCGCACTCATTGCCGCATTTGGGACAAAAGGGGACGTAGTGTTCTAAAGCGCCCAGGTCCTCGTCAGCCATTTTCCATTCCTCATTAGTCCAGGAAGCCGGGCAGGGCAAAAAAGGTGTCGGTTTCAAAGGAAGATGTTGTGAAGAGCGAATGGCGACTGGAATATCCTGGCCTCCATGCCATCTGGCACCTTGAGCCCTGTCGGCAGAGAGGCAGATTGGAAGATGCTGCAATAGGCCGGGGTCCAGTTCTTGCCCACCGCCTCTCCGGTGATTATCTGCTCGATTGTGAAGTCCACGGATAATCTGGCATTCACCTTGGCATCATCTCGATTCGAGATCCACATCCTGATGTAGACCGGATCGGAAAATCCAGCCCCGAACTTATCGAGCCTGACCCACTGGCACTCAGACCAGTAGTAAGTGGATAAGTTGCCCTTCTGGCGAAGGATGCGCAGGTAGCCGCCGAAATCAGAGGTATCCTTCCACTGATACCGGCCAAACATTTCGTTGATTCCAAGGTCTGTCATGTAGCGTTCAGGTACGTTATCTTTCTCCTGGATTCCGATGAAAGCCAGGGTCTTTTCATCGAGACTATCAGCCGAAAGTCCAATTTGCCGGGACTCACCAGGCTGGCGGGTCCAGTTCTCAGCCTGGAACCTGACCATCGCATCGAAGTCGCCCTTCAATCTCCCTCTCTTAAAGGCGTACAGTGTGCCCAGACTAGATCCGTCCAGTTCCATGTGGACTGTGGAGTTATCGGCCTGGACTTTGCCTGCACCCTGGACCAGGTCCCAATCAGAATCATTCATGGAGCCTTTGGGTGCCGTCTCCAGCCAGACATCTCTCAGAGCAGTGATGGCTGGCTCAGACCTGAGACCGTCATAGGCATTGCGCTTGAAGAGCCATCCCACCCAGACCGTCTCAGGGGCCGCGATCTCCTGTCGTGTGGAGATGTTCCAGTGCACTCCGTCCGGGCTCCAGTAGGACATCCATATATCACCATGTCTTGTCAGCCTGAACCTGACTGGCAGATCAGGGGCATTGGGGCCATCAGCTAATTTCTCGTTCAGCAGTAACAGTTTATTCATGCCCTGTAAGTGAAGCCATCCTCCGCCGATGACGCGGTAATGGGCGCCCAGGCCGTCTGGATTCATCTGCTTGGCAAGGTAGCCCAGGTAAGAGCCGGGGGAATACATCAGGAACTCTGATACGGCCTGGTCGGTGCCGTTCGACTTGAGCAGCATTTCTCCATTGAGATCGAAGTCGCCGGTGACCTTGTGGAGCATTCTTGGAGCCTGGGTTCTGGCGTCCCAGAACTCATTTCCATCGGGCACGGTCACCTTGAGAGTCCCGGGCTCAGGCGTCTCCACTCTCACATCGTTTCCGGGGTCCTGCCAGAGCCAGCCCGCCGGAACGGTGTCGTTGCTTAAATTCGGAATATACAGGCCGTATGGCAGGCCAGAGGCGTCGTCCAGGGGCAGATCGCGCAGAGGTATGCCGTCCACCTGGCTGCCATCGTCAGTGCTCACGTTGAAAGAGGTTATCGTGCCGCTTCCAAGATCTATCTGCTGGCCAGCGCCAATCATGATCTCCGGACGAGTTGAATTAGAAATGGTGACATTACCCTTTATCACCGTGACTTTGCAGGAATCTCCATGCTTCTCGCAGACAATCTCTGTGTTCTTGTGAGTTATGGTATTGCCACCAAGCTCTATCTTCAGCCCATTTTTATCAGGTGGATTGTCGTCGCTATACCTTACCGTGCCCTCGTTGAGCTGCAATCGTGTCGCAGATCCAGGACAGGGCTGCAGGACTGGTATCTTGGGCGTCTTTAGATCCCTGTCGCAGGTCCCCATTACAATAGGAGCGCGGTAGCGCAGGATGGCCTTTTTCTGAAGGATTAATGTTCCCAGTTTTCGCTCCAGTTTAGAAACTTCTCCAAACGTTTCCAGCCTTCTTTCGGCAAGTTGTTCCCTATCTAAAATTTTATCAACTTCTAGGGCCTCCGCAAAATACGCTTGCTTTAGCTTTCCGATCTTCGCTTGAGTATCCGAGATCTCATTGTTTAGAGACTCCAGGCCGGACTCTAACTCCTCACGGGTCCATTCCTTGCTGCTTTTGAAGGCATTCAGAGCCACTTCCGCCTGTTTGTTGGCCATCTCATCTTTATATTCTTGAGAAAATACCTCCCATCGATCCTTCCAGTCATCAACTGCAGATGCAATCGCCGTAACAGGGCCGTAAACCGGGATTGTCAAATAGGCAGACTCTAGGAGGTCCCATCCGTCCACGCCAAATAAGGTCCAAGCAGTTTCGACGGACTTCTTGCTCGTCCACTCGCCCTGATGACTATCTAAGAAAAGTTTAAGTTCGACTGAGGCCTCACAGGGATCGTCCACGGTCTTGATGATGCCCAAGGCGTCCGTTATAGTGCTCTCATGAAAATTATTGAGGAACCCCTTTGGATCCAAGTAATATCCGCGAGGCATGGGAAGACGCTGGTCAAATAGCTCATCAAGCTTCATTTGCACTTGAGCTACAGGGTTCTCTAGTTGAGGCGTCCCTTCAGATATCTCCGGCCCAGATGCCTGGAAGTACACATCTGTATTAGGCCCCAGGCCCAAACTCGCGCCGTTATAAGTCAGATCAAGAAACGCAGAGCCGGAGGGGCCGGTATGAATCCTGTCTCCCGCCTGAACGGCTGTCCCTGCCTTGGCCGGCTTTTCCCGATTCAATGAGACGATATCGACAATGGCAGTGTAATCCTGGGTGAAACTCCCTGCGGTGAGGGGGCCCGAGCCCCTTGGAGCGCTTATCACCATTGTCAGCCTGCCAGATCCTGGCCACTCTGCACTGCCCTTCAGGTTGTTATCCTCATGCTGGCCACTCAGGCCCAGGATCTTCATCCCAGGACCGTAGCCGCTCGCATACTTGGGCTCGTAGTAGATGGTCATGCCAGAGTTATAGTCGCCCAGGCTCCATCTGGACGGGACCGGAGGAATGCCAAGAATGCTGGCGTTGAGCTTTCCGCCTGAGGCCACATCGAATGGACCGTATGTCACATCGGGATCACATGGCGAATCCGGGGGATGCTCCGTGAAGCTGCCACTCTTGCTGAGGTGATTTCCAGGTTCTCCGTAGATATGGGACGTGTTTATGACTGCGTCTCTTGCGCTCTTGATAGCGGCCAGACCATCGCATCTGCTGGCATCTGCCGCATTAGGGATATCTGCCAGGGCAGGGATAATAACATAAACATTTAGCAATAAAAAGACTGAAAAGATTGCGATAAGCTGTGTCGCAAAATGAATTTTTCCAATAAGCTTGACCATCTGAATCTCCCTCCGACTTGTCTTCAATATTTTCCCTGGTCATCGAGAGCAATGTCTTTGTTGTTCCAGGCTGATGCGGTCTTCTGACATTGTGCTGATGTCATCAATGCCAGAAGAAGAATGAAAACGGCATAGACCAATCTCATAATATCAAGAATATGATTAAAGATGATATAACTGTCGGATATCAAAATGGTGCGATACCAGCGACTATGCAGCCCACCAGGAATCCAAAAATCACTCCGGAATTGAGGAAGGGCAGTCCCGCCTGGGGCCGATCCCGCGAAGTGGTCATTAGAGCCAGGAAACCGAGATAGGTGCCCAGCATGGCCCCTATCGCCGGAAAATTTACGCCGAAAAAGCCGCCGGCAGGAAGCGAGGTGTAAGCCGATATGACCAGAATGGTGGGAATGATGGCATCTCCCAGGCCCAGGAAAAAAGCGCCCCTCTTGCCGCCCGCCTTTTCCGCCTGACTGCCGCTCGTCTGGCTGCTGTCGGCTGGATTGCCGTTCGCCTGATCGCTGCCTTCCGGGGTTGAGACGGACGGCTGGTCCTTCCTGAAGCTGTAGTTTCGGCTCCTCGGCACCACAAAGAGCAGAGGAGCTTTTAACTTTATCACGCCCTCCGCCAATGAGACCATATGACGGGTCTTGTAGACGGAGAGGGCATCGTAGACTGCCAGGATGATTAATAGCAAGAGCGTGGGAAGAATGGTCATGCTTACTCCGAAAAGCGAGCTGATGCCGGCGCACACAGCAATGCCGAAGACGTCGATGACATACCACTCCGGATAGTAGCGAAGCAGAAGAAGCACGGCAACTGTAGGCAGCATTGCTGGCAGAGGCGGCAGGAAGGCCACCATCAGATAATAGATGCTCGTGGCAATAGATAATTGTATAAATCCGCTGACAATCCAGCCCTTCTTCTTTTTAATGGCCAGAAGAAGAAGAGCCGTGAAGGCCAGGATGAGGAGCAAATAGACAACGGGATTAGAGGTCGATGTGGGATCCTCAAAGACCCTGTTGTCGCTGGCAAAGATGGCCGGGGTGACGGCCAGAGCTAAAAGCTGAACGGCCATGACAAAGAGCAGCATGACCAATACCGGAATCCTTGAACTATCGGACATCTTTCGCTTCCAGAAGCTCCAGGTAGGAGCTTCTAATCGACTCGTGCTGACCCAGCCGGCCTAATATGGATAAAACCTTCTGCTTCTGCTCTTCATAATCGCCATTCCCCTCTGCTTCTACCTCGACAAAGCTACCCAGCCCCTCTACTTCGTCCAAGGCCAGAACGACTCCCTCATAGGAATACTTGGCTCTTCGCTTTCTCACCTGGGCAGAGAGCACAAACCCCAGAGCCAGGAGGATCTGCTCCATCTGCTGAGGGTCGTCGATTTTCACCGTCATTTCCAGGCGCGACTTGGTGGTCTTGTCAAGCTTGGGCCCCTTGTAAGTCAGACGCGCCCCCTCTTCCTTGATGCGGATGCGCAGGGCCTCATCGCTGGCTTTGAAGTCGCGCTGGGGGGAGTTGAAATAAAGGTCATGGTGGTTTTCCACCGCCAAAAGAGTGGCCCCCAGGGCGGCGATCCTTTCCGCCATGTCCTCTGGGGCGCGGGCCTTGACCTCGACCTCGATCATCTTCGGACCAGCACTGTGGCCTTTTCCAGGCGCAGAATGTCCACGGCCTCGCCTGCCGAAAGAGTCTCCATGACGATCGCAGCGGCCTCTGCGGGGACCTCTATGATCTCGCCCTCCACTGGAACCGCAATTGTTCCCTCTGCCTTCTGGCCGGCAACCAGGGCCGGGTCCATGGCAGCCAGGGCTTTTATGATCTTGCCGCTCCTGTCCTTGAACCTGGGGCCCAGAATCTTCATCTGCGGCCTGATGGCTATGGGCTTCATCTCGATCTCGGCCTTGCCGATCCTGCTCTCCACCTGGGAGTTAGCCACCCCGACGAGATCAAAGGTCTCCAGGGCCAGATCGGAGTATACTACTATCCCCGGCAGAGGCGAGTTGAGGGCCATGCCTTTCTCCGCCTTGTAGCGGCGCAACGCTGCTGCAATCTCTTTTATGGCAAGTCCGGCCGGATCGACCGGCGTGTCGGACGGCTCCGGCCAGCTTTGCACATGCACGCTCTCTCCCGTGAGGGTGTGGTGAATCTCCTCGGAGATGAAAGGAGTGAAGGGCGCCATGAGCTTGGAGAGCGTCTCCAGAGCCGTGTAAAGGGTGTTTTGGGCGGCCCTCTTCTCCGGCCCGTCCGGGCCGTAGAGCCGGGCCTTGACCAGCTCGATGTAGTTGTCGGCCAGGACCTCCCAGGCAAAGCCGCGAATGGCCTTCATGGTCTCATCGAACTGGAAAGCGTCCATGGCAATGGTTGCCTTCATGATGAGCGAATCCAGCTCCCCCAGGAGCCAGCGATCCACCTGACCGGGAACGGCATCCACTTTGGCAATGAGGGGCAACGAGAAGCGATAGATCGACCAGAGCTTCTGCTGGAAGCGGCTGGCCGCGGTTATCTCCTTCCACTGGAACATGATGTCGTTTCCGGGGGAGCCACCCATGGCCCCCCACTGGCGAAGTGCATCGGCGCCATTGGTCAGGAAGACCTCCTCGGGGCGTATGAAGTTGTTCAGGGATTTGGACATCTTGTGCCCGTCCTCGCCCAGAGCCATGCCGTTGACGAGAATGGTATCCCAGGGCTTGACGCCCTCCAGGGATTTCGTGCGCAGTATGGTGTAAAAAGCCCAGGTGCGGATGATGTCATGACCCTGCGGTCTTAGCTGCGTCGGCATGCGTAGATCCTTTCTGTCCGGCCAGCCCGCCACGGCCAGGGCGGAGATGGAGCTGTCCATCCAGGTGTCCAGGACATCCTGCTCCGGTATGAAATCGTCACTGCCGCACTTGCATTTCTCATGCGGATGAGTCTGGTTGGGGTCCAGGGGAAGCCACTCCTCCCTGGCAACTTTTACCTCGTGGCATTGGCGGCAGTACCAGACGGGTATGGGCGTGGCAAAGATCCTCTGCCGGGAGATGCACCAGTCCCATTCCACAGAGTCGGCCCAGTTCTTGAGCCGAACCTGCATGTGGGGAGGCACCCAATCGATCTCTTCTGCTGTCTTCTTGATCTCCTCAGGATTGATTTTGACAAACCACTGCAGCTCCGATAAAATCTCAATGGGCGTCTTGCACCGCCAGCAGAGGCCCACATTCTGCTCCAGCGGCTCCTGCTTGAAGATTATCCCCTCATTTATCATATCCTGGGTGATCTTATTCTTGGCCTCTGCCACGGATAGGCCCGCGTAGGGCCCGGCGAATGCCGTCAGCAATCCCCCGCGATCTATGGCCTGGCGTAGAGGGAGGTGATGCTCCATCCACCATCTCACATCCTGCCTATCTCCGAAGGTGCAGATCATGACAATTCCCGTGCCAAAGCTGGTATCCACCACGGGGTCAGCCAGCACGGGAACTTCGTAATTGAATATGGGTACCATTACCGTCTTGCCGATATATTGGCGGTAGCGCTCATCATCGGGATTCACAGCTACGGCCACGCAGGCAGGCAGAAGCTCGGGCCGGGAGGTGGCGATCTGCATCTCGCCGTCCTGTGCAGAAAAACGCATGTAGTTTAAAGTTGTAGTTCGAGAATCGTATTCCACTTCAGCAAAGGCTATGGCCGTGCCGCAGCGGGGACACCAGTTGACGGGATGGTTCGCCCGGTAGATCTGACCGCTCTGGTACATGCGCACGAAGGAGGTTTGCGTCTTGACATAATACTCAGGCTTCATGGTCACGTACTCGTTGGACCAGTCTATGGATAGGCCCAGCCGCCCCATGGACAGATGAAAGCGCTCGATGGCCTCAAAAGTCAGCTTCTCGCACAGCCGGCGAAACTCTTCCCGAGGGACCTGGTTCTTGGTGATATGGTTCAACTGCTCTACCTTTACCTCGGTAGGAAGCCCGTGGCAGTCCCAGCCCTGCGGGAACATGACATTGTAGCCCCGCATGCGCTTGTAGCGCGCCACGTAGTCGATGTAACACCAGTTAAGAGCGTTTCCGATATGGAAGTCTCCCGTGGGATAGGGCGGGGGAGTGTCAATGATGTATTGCGGTTTTTTTGACTCCCAATCGAAGTGATAGATAGAACTGTCCCAACTTTGCACCCATTTCTCTTCCACCTGACTAAAGTTGTACTCCTTGGAGACCTCGCTCATCAGAAAGCTCCCGCTTTTTGGCTGCTAGAGCAGTTGAACACAATGTTAATAGGATTATCGGTAGACTAATAGCAAATATGCAACTCCTGATCTATCATGCAAATCAGTGCGACCCCAAGAAATGCTCGGGAAAAAAGCTGGCCCGCTTCGATCTGGTCCGCTTGACTAATCATATAAACCAGCTCCGGCCTTTCCTGGTTTTGAGTCCCTTTTCGGAAAAGGCGCTCTCCCCTGAGGACAAAGGGGCTAGGGGGCTGGCCGCCCTGGACTGCAGCTGGGCCCATGCCGAGGAGGTCTTCATGCGCTTCCGGCTAATGGAGAGAGCATTGCCATTCCTGGTGGCCGCCAATCCCGTAAACTATGGAAAGCCCTTCAAGCTCTCCACAGTGGAGGCACTGGCTGCGGGGCTGATAATATTGGGTGAGAGAGTGCAGGCAGAATTAATACTCTCCAAATTCAACTGGGGCCACGTCTTTTTAAAACTCAACCAGGAGCCTTTGCAGGAGTACGCCGCAGCCCATAACTCAGCCGAGGTGGTGAGAATTCAGGATGGCTATTTATCCGAATAAATATATTAGGGCGCGTCATTTTGGAGAAGGATATGGTGCATTTTGTCCCTCTTCGTCTCCAGATATCTTCTATTGATATTATTGGGCTCGATCTCCAGGGGAACGCGCTCTACAATCTTGAGGCCGTAGCCTTCCAGGCCAATCACTTTGCGGGGATTGTTGGTCAGGAGACGAATCTCCTTGATGCCCAGATCGACTAAAATCTGTGCGCCAATGCCGTAATCTCGAAGGTCGGCTGGATAGCCCAGTTCGTTATTGGCTTCAACCGTATCCGAGCCTGCATCCTGCAGGGCATAGGCGCGCAGCTTGTTGGCGAGACCAATGCCTCTGCCTTCCTGGCGCATGTAAAGAAATACTCCATTTCCGTTCTCGCTGATGAGATGAAGAGCCAGGCGAAGCTGCTCGCCGCAATCGCAACGCTGGGAGGAGAAGACATCGCCGGTGAGGCACTCCGAATGCACCCGGACCAGGGCGTCGGATGCTTTGGGATCACCGGACACGAAGGCGACGTGACACTGCCCATCCAAAATGGACTCATAGCCTATAGCCCGGAAATATCCGTAAACGGTAGGCATGCTCACATCCGAGACCTTGCGGATAAGCTTCTCGCGCTGCATACGGTAACTGATGAGGCTCTCGATGGTCACCATTCTAAGGCCGTTTTGCTCTGCGAATATCTCCAGTTCGGGCAGCCTGGCCATGCTGCCGTCATCATTCATGATCTCACAGATGACGCCCGCCGGATAAAGGCCTGCCAGCCGGGCCAGGTCCACGCAGGCCTCGGTGTGGCCGGTGCGCCGCAAGACGCCTCCCTCTTTGGCCTGCAAGGGAAAGAGATGGCCGGGAATGACAATATCGCTTCGCTTCATTTTGGGGTCGATGAGGGTCTGCACTGTCGTGGCTCGATCAAAAGCGGAGATGCCGGTGGTGGTGTTGGCCCTGGCATCCACAGATACCGTAAATGCCGTGCCCATGGACTCCGTATTCTGGGCAGTCATGAGCGGAAGGTCCAGCTCCCGCAGCCGTTCCGCCGTCATGGGCATGCAGATCAGGCCGCGGGCAAAGCGAGCCATGAAATTGATGGCATCAGGAGTCACCTTATCTGCGGCCATCATCAGGTCGCCTTCGTTCTCTCGGTTCTCATCGTCCAACACTATGATGAAGCGGCCTGACTGGATATCTAAAATCGCATCTTCTACGGAGCAAAATGGCATATAAGGCGGTAAGCAGTACAGCCGGATACTTAAGAGTTTTTATAGAATGATCCAAAATCCGGGCTAATAGTCGTCTCCGTTCGTTCGTCCTCTGCGTGCTCTGCGACTCTGTGGTTTTGTTCGGTAATCCTTTATTAACCGCAGAGACGCAGAGGTCGCAGAGACGTGAAATTACCTTATTAGAGCCTATGCCAGCGATAATTAAACGCGAGGTTACCTAAAGCCCATGCACAATTAATTCCAGACACCTGCAAGTTGGGCATTGCATTTGCTGCAGTGTCCATCGATCACGGAATTTCTTATGATACGATATCCCAGTCGCTCGATGAGAACCTCTTTGCAAACCGGGCAGAGGGTATTCTCGCTCTCGCCAGGAATGTTACCGGCGTAGACGTACTTCAAGCCCGCCTCATGGCCGGCCCGCAGGCCCCGGCGTAGCGACTCTATCCCGGTCCTGGGAACATCTTTCATCTTATACATGGGATAGAAGGCGGAGATATGCCAGGGCATATCCGGACTCACACCGGCCAAAAAGGCAGCCAGATCCGCCAGCACCGCCTGGGAGTCGTTGTAGCCGGGAATGAGGAGGGTTGTGACCTCCACATAGACGCCTCTCTTCCAGAACAGATCGATGTTGTGCTCTACAGGCTCCAGCTTTGCTCCACAGACCTTGCGGTAGAATTGATCATCACCCTTCAGATCGATGTTTATGCCGTCCAAAAGGGGGATGATCTTTTGCGCAGCCTCTTCGCCCATGTAGCCATTGCTGACAAAGACATTCTTCAGGCCCGCCTCGTGGGCCAATGATGCCACATCAAAGGCATACTCGAAGAAGATGGTGGGCTCGGTATAGGTGTAGGCGATGGACTGACAGCCATTGGCCCGGGCCTCTGCCACTACCTCAGCCGGCGAAGCGAACTCGCCCGGTATTTGTCCCGTCTCCCTGGGAAGCTGGGAGATATCCGCGTTCTGGCAGTGCAGACAGCGGAAGTTGCAGCCTGCTGTGGCTATGGAATAGGCCTGGCTGCCGGGCAGAAAATGAAAGAAAGGCTTCTTTTCGATTGGGTCGATATTGGCGGCCACCAGGCTTCCATAAACCAGGGTCATAAGCTTTCCTTCCTGGTTCTCCCGCACGCCGCACAGCCCCCTTTTTCCGGGCTTGATATGGCAATGCTGATGGCATAGGTGGCATTCTGCGCCGCCATCCAGCGTTTGCCAAAACGAGGCATCACGAATGCATTCTGAAGTCATGACATCACCAACAATGTTGAGCACAGTCCTTTTTAATGATTGAGGTAACGATGGTATATAAAGAGGGATCTAATTGAGATCGTATTGCACAAAGGGATTTGCGGTTTATTTGATGATATTTCTCATAGCCGCATCGGCTCATGCTCTGGAAATAAGAGGCGCTGTCGCGGGAGAAATAAACGGCGATAGCAATCTGATCGATGGAAACGCCTTTACCTGGAATCCATATAACTTCGCGGGATTTGACTACGATATTGATCGCGATGAAGGCAGCGAAACCTTGACCACAACTTTAACCGATTATCATAGATTAAGCGGCGATGCGCCCTACGGGATAATATATGAAGCCAGCAACCAGATAGCGGTCTTTAAAAGTGCCCAATTGGATATGCTCTATGGAAAATTGAGAGTAGCCAGCATTGATAACATCGATGGGAAGATAACGCTGGACAATAAGGACAATGCCATAACCCTTAGTAAAAATAAAGATATAGAGCTGATGCCGGGGATCTATCTGCGGGCGGCAGATAACGACACACTAAGATACTATATTTATAAAGAGGTTAATGATCCGGGGACATATGAAATAAGGGGTGCAGTTGCTGGTGAAATCCACGGCGCGAGCAACCTCGACCCAACAGAAAACTCTTTCATCTGGAGTCCGCAGAACTTCGCCGGCTTTTACTACGATATAAAGAAGGACATTGGCACTGAGACACTCAAGTTTGTTCTCACCGGCGACAACAAGCTCAGCGGAGATTCTCCAGACTACGGAGTTACCTACACCACTACCGCTCAGAATAAGGCCTTCGAACGCGCTCTCTGGGGTAGCTACAAAGTGATCGGCTTCCAGGCAGAGAAGTACTTCGCCGGATACAACGAGGGTGTTGATGAATATTCTGGATCAAACATCTTCTACAAGGAGTCCACCGACAAGAACTCGCTTTCCAGCGAACAACTTGAGAAAATTTTGATAGATGAAAAAACAAAAACCATTGTTAAAAAGGGAGAATCCATCAAGCTGAAGGAAGGCTACGAGCTGCTCCTCAAAGGTGTCAGTGACGGGGGGAAAATATTCCTAGAGCTCCGAAAAGATGGGGAGAGTGTAGACGAGGCTTTTGCAGCGCCATCAAGAGACAGTGCGACCGAGTTTGACAAGACCTACTATTACAGGAACCCGGGGGTGGGTGAGCAAAGAAATCTTGTCACTATTGGAGTGCATTTCATGAGCACTTATAAAGACGAAGAGCAAGCGTTGGCATTGGTAGATGGATTGTGGCAAATCTCAGCTATGCCAGTCGATGTAAAAGCAGATACCCAGTACGATAAAATGACCATCAGGAGTGTGGATGCCAACAACGGCGTCATCACCATGGACAACAAGGATAATGCCATAACTCTGAACAAGAAAAGGGATATTGTTCTTATGCCCGGCTTAAATTTGCGAACCGCGGACAATGAGACCCTGAGATTCTACATATATAAGACAGAGACAATAGCGAAGACCTAATTTTTTAATATTTATTTTTAAACGTAATACCTTGCGGCGCGGGTGCGCCGCCGTCGTTTCACTGAGAGCTTTTAAAAGCAGGACTTCGCCGATGATGCCAACGAGTGCTACTACTTTTATCGCTGCAATCACATGTGAGAGCTTCTCTCCCAGGTCAAAGTCGATAGCCGGTTCTTCGACTACCTGGCCCGGGCAACCTACGGCTACGGCCTGCGTCCGGTAAGGCCTTTGGGCGGGTCGGTTCTCTTCATCCTGCTGGGAGGCGCCTTCTTCTTCGTCACGAAGAGCATCGGCAGATCAAAGGGCCGCCTGGAGCCGCCCGGAAAGCGACTGCGAGCCATTCGCGGCAAGGATAGCCCTCCGCGTGCAAACGAGGTATCCATCTGGGAGGCCCTCTTGCTCAGCGCCACCTACTTCACCTCCGGCGCAAGCAGCATCATCTCCTTCGTGCCCCAAGAGTTCAGTCCCCTGGGCAGATCGAGATACGTGGTCGTGATTCTCAGGCTGCTGGGATGGGTCTTCTTCGTGCTGTTCCGTCCATCTCTGGGCAAAATAGCTTAGAGCCGCGGCGGAGCCATCTGTCCGTTTTCATTTTATAATTGCCAATATTATTAACCGCAGAGACGCAGAGTTCGCAGAGACGTGAAATTCACCTTATTACCAGCACTTGAAAAGAATAGCATATTTGCTTCCGAGTAATAGTCGTCTCCGTTCGTTCGTCCTCCGCGCGCTCTGCGACTCTGCGGTATAATTTCGTATAATTCGATCAATTTTGTGCTTGAGGTCGTGAGAGAAGGACGATTCTTGCCGCGCCCTTATTGATTTCTGCCTCAACCGATGATGCATGTACCCGGCTATCTCGCCTCGCCCTCTTCAGGGTCGTGCCTGGATATGGCCAGCCATCTGGCCAGCATCTCGGCCAGCTCTCCCGGCTGGACCGGCTTGGCTATGAAATCGCTCATCCCCGCCTGGAGGCATTTCTCCCGGTCGGCCTGCATGGCAGAAGCGGTCATGGCGATGATGGGAATGCTCGGACTCTTCGCCGCCGACTCTTTTTGCCGGACGGCGCGGGTGGCCTCGAAACCGTCCATTTCGGGCATCTGGCAGTCCATCAGCACCAGGTCGTAGAAAGCAGTCTGCAGAGCCTTAACTGCCTCAAGGCCGTTGGCCACCACATCCGTCCGGCAGCCCAGCTTTTTCAACATGGCCAGGGCGACTTTCTGGTTTACGGGATTGTCCTCCGCCAACAGGATGCGTACCACACCGGGCAGGGATGGAGCATTCTTCGGGCCGGTGGCCGTGGGCATGACCTGGCCCTCGCCCGGGGAAGCATTCAATTCCAGGCTGGATGCAATCTTCTCAAACCTGGCTGTGAACCAGAATGTCGATCCGACTCCCTCAACGCTCTGTGCTCCTATATTGCCGTTCATCATCTGAGCCAGTTGTTTGGAGATGGCAAGACCCAGGCCCGTTCCGCCGTATTTGCGTGTGGTGGAGCCGTCCGCTTGCGTAAAGGGCGTGAACAGAGCTGCTAGTCGGCTGGCCGGGATGCCGATGCCGGTATCGCTGACCGAAAAGCGAAGCGTGATATTTTTCTCCTCTTCTCTCTCCACGCTCACCCCAATCACGATCCTGCCCCGGTTCGTGAACTTCACGGCATTGTCTCCCAGGTTGGCCAGAATCTGACGCAGCCTCCCGGCATCGCCTCGCAGCCACATGGGCACGCGGGGCTCTAGCTGGCAGGATAGCTGCAACCCTTTTTCCTGGGCGCTCCTGGCCAAAAGATCAGTTGTATACTTCAGCACGCCGGCCAGGTCGAAGTCGCGCATCTCCATCACCAGCTTGCGGGCCTCAATCTTGGAGAAATCCAGGATGTCGTTGATGAGAGCGAGCAGCGCTTCGCCACTGCTGTGAATGGTTTGGGCGTATTCCTCTTGCTCGCTATTCAAATCCGTGTCCAGCAGCAATCCGGTCATGCCTATCACGCCGTTCAAGGGCGTGCGAATCTCATGGCTCATGTTGGCCAAAAATTCGCTCTTGGCGGCGTTGGCCTTTCCGGCCAGACCGGCCAGTTCATTGGCCTTGGCAATTGACTGCTCTAATTGCCGGTTGGTCTTTTGCAGCTCCTCCTCCGCCCACTTGCGCTCGGTTATATCCCGGATGATTCCCACAATAAACTTGTTCCCGGAAATGTCCGTATACAACGTCTTCTTGGTTACTATGGTGCGATCGATCCCTTGGGAATCTGTAACTGTCTCCTCATTCACGTTCTCTTTTTCCGTCTCAAAGACAAGCTCGTCCTTCTCCAGGAAAACGGAAACCTGCTCTGAAGGGAAGAAGTCGTAGTCCATCTTTCCTATGAGCGCCTCACAACTGCGGCCCGATAGTGTGCAAAAAGCATTGTTCACTAAAACGAATTGATGCTGCCGATTCTTGACGAATATGGGATCGCCTATGGAATTGATTATCTTGTCCAGGTAGTCCTTGGATTCCTGCAGCTCTTCTTTTGCTCTCTTGCTCTCGGTGATGTCGCGAATGGATTCTATGGCACCCAGGCGCTTTCCTTTAGCATCGAAGATCGGCGCTCCCGTCGCCCATACATGTGCTCCAATGCCTCCGAACAATGCCGGGGTA
>JAPKYC010000227.1 GCA_026394505.1 Methanothrix sp. | reverse complement strand
ATCCTCCGATCCTTTGACGGTTTGTTCGAACTCGGATCTCAAAGTGTTCATCTTCTGGGGGTGTGACCGGCGTTTCCCTTTCTTTTTGCGTGCTTGAGGCTTTGGGTATGTCATTATGCATAAACCATATTAATATGTAATATTTAAATCCAAGTTTTCTTATGTATGATTGTTGCATTGTTACGGCGAATTCGCCAGGAAAGAGGAGATGCCTGTAAAAATTAATGCTGGTCTTGAGATGAGGGTCTGGAATAGGAACTATAGAAAGCTTTGCAGATAATAAAGCAATATCTTTAGAAAGACAAATAAGCTATAATAGTTCGGGAACCTATCAGATACCTGCAATATGGATTGAGGGAAGTCCGTACATCTTCAAGGATACTGTATCAGTCGATGATTTTCCCACAAGGATTTATAATATCATCACCTCATACTACGCAATAATTACCGCTCTATTGGCCATCTTAGTTGGTAAAGAGTATTTGAATCGAAGAAAAATCTACAGTCTATTCATGTCGGCCATTAGATGGTTTAAATTTATTTTTTTATCCATAGCTTCATATATTGGGATAAGGAATAAATCACTCGACGATTCGGAAAATGCATGGAAATGGTCTGATAGTAATCAGAATGGCAAATGGAAGGGGTGAAGGTGAGGGAAAGATCATGAGTATTTGGATCAGGCCGAATCGAAGGTAATTCTCCAAAATTCCGGCCTTCCCTGTCTTCGCAGCCCCTTTCCTCTCACCGCATATGCAGGACGGTCAGAATTATGTGCTCCAGCTCATCTTTGGGATAATTTCCCACATGCTTATACACGAGAGTGCCGTTTTTAAAGATAAGCAGGGTAGGAGTTCTTGATACTCCGTATTTGCTCATAGTAATGGGATTATAGTCGATGCACAGCTTGCCGAATACGATCCGGCCCTTAAAATCCGCTGCCATTTGGTTTATCTTTGCATCGATAAGCTGGCAGGGCCGGCAGCCTATCTCCCAGCAGTCCAAGACAAAGGGCGAGTAGATCTTGAGCGCCCCGTCCAGGCCCCCGTCATCCACGGCAACGGAAGACTCTGGGAACACCAGCGCCGGACTGGAGGCGCCACCGTCCATCTGCCCCTCCGGGCTCGCCCGGCAGTCTCCCGTCATCGCCAGGGGCAGCAAACAGAGGAGCGCAAGGGCCATTAATGTTGCTTTTCTATTAATTGGGTTCATCATTGCTCCATTATTTTCAATCAGCTGGTTTTGACCAACGAGTATATAATGTAGTTAGCCCTCCGAATGGATGCTGCATATCGTCTAATCAATCGAGTTTGATGGGATGTTTTGTAGTAGCATCGATTCATGGAATCGATTCCAAAGGTAAGTGAATTAAAATGGAAGGATATGGAAGCGGCAACCGGGGCGGCTTTAGCAGCGGCCCGAGAGAGATGCACGATGCCACCTGCGCAGAGTGCGGAAAGACATGTCAAGTTCCCTTCAAGCCCGATGGCTCCAGGCCGGTGTACTGCAGCGATTGCTACCAGAAGCACAAGCCTGCCAGGCCACCCAGAAGATACTGATCATTTAAATTGCCTCTATTTCGCATATCCAATAAAACGATCACGGTTCGTTCGTCCGGCTAGCTCTCAGGTTGGCCCCCGCTCGCATAGGTGCGACCGCTCGCGCACGCGCTCGTGCTCTTGGGGACGCGGGTGGTCTTGGGCAGCCTCACGGCCAGGCGGCCCCGGGCCCGCGGGCGGGAGCCGGTCGCAATGCTGCAAGGTCGTCGGGATTCTGAGCAATGCGCTACTACCAGGACGAAACGCCAGATGACGACTTTTTTTAGGAAAAATTAATAAAGGTATAAATCATATACATATTCTGTGCTGCAAAGCAGTTATCGCCTGGAAAGACAGATCTGCAAAGATGGTGCAGAGAAATACTATCTGGTCAAAGACATAAAAATAGGCAAGAAAAACGCCAAGGTCAGAAAGTATATTGGAAGCTCTGCTCTTTCGCCAGGAGAACTGAAAAGCCTGAGTATAAGTCTGGCGCTGGAGATCGAGACTAACGCAGTGGAGAAGGCCTCGCGCCTGAGCTGCGCCAGATACTCCACCAGATATCTCGGTGAAGGGATGTCAGAGCGGCTGGAACTGATGCGTTACACCTACAAAGCCTTCACTGAGATTCTAACAACTGATGAAAAGAGAAAGTACGAAGAGGAATTCGAGATAAATTACGTGCAGGGCACAACAGCCATCGAGGGGAACACCTTAACTTTAGGAGATACCCGCGACCTTCTTTATAATGGTCTCCTGCCCGGAAAAAAGAGCCTGCGAGAGATCAACGAGGTCCAGAACTTCCGAAGGGTTATAGACTATAGGAATCGGCATCGTGGTCGTCTGAGTCAACGTTACATCAAGGGCCTGCACACCTTGATCATGAACAATATCGACCACGAATCAGCAGGCACCTTCCGTCGCACCGATCTTATCGGCATAAGCGGCTGTGACCAGGCACTGACGCCATCGTTTGAGATTGAGGACGAGCTGGAAAAAATAATTGAATATTATTATAATAATGTGGGGGCCGGAGCCCATCCTTTTGAGGAGGCGGTGCTCTTTCACTACCATTTCGAGATGATTCATCCCTTCACCGATGGCAACGGACGGGTGGGCCGGGAACTGTTCAACTATCTACTCATGAGAAGCAAGCCGCCTTACCCGAAACTGCTATTCTTAGGCAAGGACCGACCCGAGTATCTCCAGGCCCTCAGGCATGGCAATGAAGAGAGATATGCGGAAATGGTAGCTGTCTTTGTGGAACTAATCATCAGGCAGAGGCAAAAGGTTCTGGAGGAGAACTTCAGGAGGATCATGGAATCTGGGCAAAGAGGACAGATGAGACTGTCGGACTTCGTCGAGGTTTAGAAGAATATCGCGGCTGTTTTGACAATGCTCAATCGGCCCACCGCCCGGCCCGGCCGGGCCCGCTGGCGCGCGCGTGGGACGACGACCGGCCTTGGGCAGCCTCACGGCCGGGCGGCCTCCAGGCCCGCGGGCGGGAGCCGATCGCCATGCTGCAAGGCCGCCGGGATTCTAGGCAGATGCGACTGAGATCTTCCTGCTCCTTCTTGGCCTTCAGCAGAAATTTCGCTACATTTTTAGCCTTGAAGACGAATGTTAGTAATATGTCAACTGCTTCATTGCTGGTTGAGATAAATCCTAAGGTCAAGGATAGGCTGGATCATCTCAAGCTCCACCCAGAAGAGAGCTACAGCGACGTTATTGATCGTATTGCCAGCATTGCCCTTGAGGAAGAGCCTTTGGATCAGGAGACCCAAGATAGGATCGCTGAGGCTTTGAATGATCTCAAAGAAGGCCGATATTTAACCAGCCAGGAGATTCGGATGATGCTGGAGTCATCCTGATGTTCCAGGTGCTCTACTCCCCTGGAGCGGGGAAAGCTCTCCAGAAGATGCCCAAAGGAATAGCAAAACGTGTCGTCGAGTCCATTGAAGATCTATCCCGAGTTGACGATCCCAAACGTTATATAAAAAAGTTAAAGGGTTCATTTGGGGTTCCCATTTACTCTTATCGTGTTGGAGATTACCGTATTATTTTGAGCGTCAATGACGAGGTTCTCGCCATCTACGTTATTGACGTGGGCGATAGGAGCACGATCTATCGTAAATACTGACCGCCCTAGCCTCCAGTTGGACCTGTCGAGTATCCTGAAGCAAATATCCACTCATCCGCCCGCCCGGCTGGGCCCGCTCGCGCGCGTTACTGTCGGCCCTGGGCAGCCTTTCGGACAGGCGGCCCCAGGCCCGCGGGCGGGAGCCGGTCGCAGGCACTTTGGCCAGCCGTGGATTAGGCAGGAGTGACCTTGAACAGCCAGGCGTCCTCGACATCATCACCAGAGGATGCAGTCCTGCGAAGCCTGCCACCATCAGCAAATCCATGCAGCCTTCGCAATCTCAAGCTGCCTGGAGCCAATCCCTTCTTGCGATCCCGGACTCTTTCAGAACTTGAGCCAGAAGCCTAATCCCAATTTCCTTCCCTTGATGCGTATTGGGGATTGTAACTCGAATGTCCCCCTTAACCATAAAATCGTGGTCAGAACCGGCACATGGTCCGCGAAATCCCAGATCCCCTAATCTTCGGATGAGTTCGCGTCTGGAGACGGGTACGAGCTTATTCGACAACCGGCACCGGCTCCAATGAAACGTTTATGTTGTGGCCGTCAATCGTTGGGATGGTGTGCCCAAGTCGCAGACCCAATGCTACCCAACCTTCGATGACGCCTATGAGGTCGTCTCTGCATTCTTCAATTGTGTCTCCAACAGCAATGACGCCCCGAAAACCTTCTACTGTGGCCATGTAGGTATCGTCTTCCAGGACCTCATATTTAGCGTGCCTCAAAGCCGCTTGAACATACTCTGCGAACATAGCAATGATCTCATGTGCGCTGAAAGGATTTAACTCTTATTTCGGATCGTGACAGGTCGCCGACAAATATATTGGTTAGAATCTGCCAAGAGGGCCGGGACAGCCCGGCTGGGCCCGCTCGCGCGCGTGTGCATACGCTCGTGCTCGTGGGCGCGGGAGGCCTGTGGGACTGTGGGTCAGGTTTAACACTGACGATATGCAATGCAGCTTTCTGCTATCACGAAGCACACAAAGGACGCACAAAGGCTTTTTTTTGCCTGATGCAAAAAATGACCGCATCCTGGCTTGATCCGGCGCAGGCACGCGCAGACGGCGTACGGCCCTGGGCAGCCTCACGACCAGGCGGCAACAGACCAGCGGGCGGGTGCGTGCAGGTCCTGCCACTCGATCAGATCTCCCTGGTAGGCGTACATCTCGTACCTATCGCAGAAGTGCTTGATGATCTTCTTCGGCCTATTGCCCTCCGTCCGCAGAAAATATATCTTAATGGTCCGCATAATGGGTTCTATGATCAATTGGCAAGATCGCATATCTCTGGACCCCAAAATCCTTGTGGGAAAACCCGTGATCAAAGGCACGCGCCTGGCGGTGGAATTCGTTATCGACCTTCTGGCCAATGGCTGGACAGAGTCCGAGATACTCCAGAACTACCCAAGATTAACACATGAAGACATTCAGGCCTGTCTCTGCTACGTTAGCTCCATGATGAAATCGGAACGTGTCTATCCCAATACAGCCTTGCAGGATGGCCTTAATGCGGCTTCTGGCTGACGAAAATATCCCATTACAGGCCATCGAATTGTTGCGCAGAAAGGGACATGATGTTCTGGCCATCGCCGAAAGCACGCCCAGTATTTGCGATGAAGATGTCATGTTTCTTGCTGAGGATGAAGGGCGTATTCTGCTGACCTTTGACAAAGACTTCGGAGAGCTGGCTTACAGTTCCAAGCCTCGCTCGTCTTGCGGTATCATCCTGTTTCGCATACCACTGCGGTCTGCCGACTACATTGCCAAAATGATTGTCGAGGTATTGGATGCCAGATGCGATTGGCCCGGCCATTTCGCGGTTGTGGAACCGGGAAGAATTCGTTTGCGGGAGCTTTAGGATCTCTCTCTTTTCAAACATCTACCGGGCTGAGGAAGTGATCACGGCTGCTCGCCCGGCCCGCTCGCACGCGTAGGCGGCCTTGGGCAGCGTCCCGGCCAGGCGGCCCCAGGCCCGCGGGCGGGAGCCGGTCGCCGGAGGCCTCGCCTGGGTTCTGGCGGAGCAAGCTCGATTAGCTTGGTTTGTGCTGGAAAACCTCTGCCACACCCATCCTTGGGCGCAGATATTTATTCGATACTGACATCAAAGTTGATTATGCGACAAGTGATACTCACACCCGGAGAGGACGGCTACTGGGTAGCAGAAGTGCCCAGTCTTCCTGGCTGCATCAGCCAGGGAAAGACCAGGGAGGAAGCTCTTACGAATATCAAAGAGGCGATTGAGGGGTATATTGCAGCTCTGAAGGAGGATGGTCTTCTCATTCCTGAGGAGCATTTCGAAGTTCTCGTGGCGGTGGTATGAATAAGTTGCCCATTATCTCAGGCAAAGAGTGCATTGAGGCTCTGGAGAAAGCGGGATTCTACATCAAGAGACGTGAGAGCAGCCATATCATCCTGAGGAGAGATGATCCCTTTGCCCAGGTAGTTGTTCCAGATCACAAGGAGATTGACAGGGGCACCTTGAGGGCCATCATCAGGCAGGCGGGGCTTTCTGTCGCTGAGTTTGTGGAGCTGCTTTAGCTCCAATTTTGATTGCCGACTATACGACAACCCCTCGGCATCGATCTCGCCCGCCCGGGCCCGCTCGCTCTCGCGTGCACTCATGCTCGTGGGCGCTGGAGGCCCGTGAGACTGTGGGTCAGGTAGTACTGAAGATCTGCAATGCAGCTTTCTGCTACTGTGTTAATAATAAAATTTTTGTTATAATAAAATAAACATATATCAACCACAAAGATCACGAAGCTCACAAAGGACGCACAAAGGCTTTTTTGCCAGATGTAAAAAACGATCGCATCCTGGCTTGATCCGGGTGCAGGCACGCGCGGACAGCGTACGGCCCTGGGCAGCCTCACGGCCAGGCGGCAACAGGCCCGCGAGCGGGAGCCGGTCGCCTTGCGAAAAGGTCGCCGGGGTTTAAGCATGTGCGATCTTAATCGCTCTGGCATCCTCTCCATCGGCATCTAAGGACGAAGACGAACTGCAGATCACGGCATTCGCTAAGCACACGCGCACGCTCGGCTTAGGTGGCGCAGGTAGTTGCTGCCCAAGAGTAGGGGATTGTGCAGGCAGAGGGACCTAAAAGTTGAATAAGCAAAACAGCCTATGATAACGTAATGAAGACTCTGAATTACCGAATCAGGCTAGAAAAAGAAGAGGAAGGCGGCTATACTGTGATAGTGCCTGCTTTGGCTGGATGTGTTACCTTTGGTGATACTGTCGAGGAAGCCATTTCCATGGCCAAAGAGGCGATAGAAGGCTATATTGAAACTTTGATGGATTTGGGGAAAGAAGTGCCAACAGATAACGATGTTTTAGAATATACGGTTTCCGTTGAAGCCCATGCCTAAACTCCCTGTATTAACACCCCAAAAGCTTGCCAGGGCTTTGGAGAAAGCTGGATTTGAGCTGATACGAGTCAGAGGAAGCCATTACTATTACTATAATCAGCGAACGGAAAAGATAGCAGTTGTCCCATTTCATAGCAAAGACCTTCGCAAAGGCACATTGCACGCAATCTTAAATGATGCCGATATAAGCCTCGAAGAGCTGCAAGATCTACTTTAATTGCATTTCTGGATCTTGTTCTTAAGCACCCTGACGATCAACTCCACCTTATCGGGGTGGAGGAAGCGCAGCTGCTGCATGCCACCCGGCCGGGCCCGCTCGCACGTCGGTGGCGGCTGTCGGCTATGGACAGCCTCACGGCCAGGCGGCCCCAGGCCCGCGGGCGGGAGCCGGTCGCCATGCTGCAAAGGTCGCCGGGATTCGATGAAGGGCGTCACTGCCAGGACGAAAAGCCTGCCATCAACAGCTTTGCCATTTCAGGCAACTGAGAACCATTCATCGCGGCTGATTCCAGAATCCCTTAAAATTCTGACCAGGAGATCCGCGCCAATATCCTGGCCATGGTGCTGATTTGGCAGTTTGACGCGCACAGCTCCCTTTGTCATGAATTCATGGTCTGTGCCGGTGAAAGGTCCATTGAAGCCCAGATCACCCAGCCGCCGGATCAGCTCGCGTCGGGATACTGCAACCAGCTTACTCGACAACCGCCACCGGCTCCAGGGACACAAATATTGTGTGGCCATCGATCGACGGGATGGGATGCCCCATTCGAAGGCCCAGCACTATCCATCCTTCAATTGTGCTGATCAGCTCCCTTCTGCATTCTTCAATGGTCTTGCCGGTGGCCCACACTCCCGGCAGCCCGGGAACAGAAGCATAATACGGCTCAGGATCATCGATAATTTCGTATTTCGCTCGCTCCAGGGCGGCTGCGATGTATTCGGCGAACATGTGAATAGACATATGCGCACTGTTAGGATTTAACCTTTCTTTCCGGCATGACGACTGTCATCAGAACTCTCTCTTGTCTGCCCGCCCGGATGGGCTCGCTCGCGCGTGTGTGCGTGCACTCGTGCTCGGGGGCTCGGGAGGGCGGCAAGGCATTGCTCTTTCATTACCATCTGTTCAACTATTAGCTCATGAGAAGCAAACAGCCTATCCAAAAGTTTAAGCATGAATACTCCCATTAGTGGGATTGATAATCTATGCCGTTCACGAAAGTTGATGATAAAGGAAGAGTGGTTCTTCCCAATGATCTCCGCCGCAGACTAGGTATAAATCCCGGCGACGAGTTCGCAGTGGATGAACTGGGACCTGATGCCATTGTGCTGAAAAAAATCGATTTGAAATCCTTGCTGGATGAGATAATCGAAAAAGCCAAAAACGTCGATCTGGATAAGTTCGAAGCTGAGATCGAAGAAGAGGCCAATAAGCTTGCCCGGCAAAAGTACAAGGTTCTTAATTGATACGAACCTGTTCATTGCTGCCGTTAAGCGCAGAAATACGAAGAGCACTGAACTATTTTTAAGGCTCCTGGACGGTTCATGGGAGCTGGTCGCTGACGACATCCTCGTCTCGGAATACGAGAAATATGCAAAAAAGTTCGAAGCCGATGCGTTCCTGGCAATCCTTCTGGGCAAGCTGGTAATAATAGAGCAGTCTGAAGAGGACATCCTGTCATGCAAGCCCTTCTTTCCTATCAGCGAAAGCGCAGATATCGTTCATGCTGCAACCTGCCTGCACACCGGAGCAATTTTGATCACCAATGATGCCCATTTCAGGCGCATAAGTGAAGAAGGGCTGATTGAGGTCTGGAGCATCTCTGAGGCGATCGAACGACTCCTTGATTGAGATAATAGAGTGGCGCTACTTCTTGCTTTGCCTTTGCATCTCGTCCGGCTGCACGCCCGACCGGGCCCGCTCGCGCGCGCGTGGCGACCGGCCCTGGGCAGCTTCTCGGCCAGGCGGCCCCAAGTCCGTGGGCGGGAGCCGGTCGCCATGCTACAAGGCCGCCGTGATTCTAGGCAGGAGCGACCTTTATTGCCTTTACGTCATCGCTATCGTTAACTATGGAGATTAGACAGCTGAAGTTGTAGCTGACCACATATGATTGAATATTTATCGGCAACTTGTCACCATCCGAAACAAGAGTTAAATCTTTTTAGCGCACATAGATTTGCTGATCGTTACAGGCTTTCGTAGGATGGCATCGCTCGGAGAAACTTGCTTTGTCACAGTTGGTCCGCCTTCAATAGTATAAGTGGATTCGCCATCTGGAGTTTGTGTTAATGTATACCCAAGATCTATCAAGTTTGCATTAAAAAGCAATGATCCAATCAGGTCATCAATATGTTTAATAGGCAAATCAGCCTGAAATGTGCTTGGTTTTGCCTTAATGATTTTTCTTTTGGCTCCATTTAGATACCATTTTAATATAATGGTATTCTGAATGCGATTAGCATATTTCCAACTCATGTCATCCGTTTCATTCGTCAAACCCAATCGTATCGTACTTCTCCTTAAATCCGCATATCCCGGTATATCCCACGATACGACTGGACAACACACAACAGATCCTCCTTTCATGGGTGCAGGATAGACAAAGATTAAATCAAAATCCCATAGACAATCGACTGAAGGAAGGGGAGTCTCACAACAAGTTCCAATCCAATCTTGTTCTTCCATTAAATTATATGCACTTGCTGCAGCTTTCCCGTATGCGAGATGTTTTTCATTATCTAAAACCACATCTCCAAACGCAATTGCTCCGCGTATCGGGAAACATCGCTTTGTTCCCTCTGTTAACATATATTTCGAGAAATTTAATAACTTTTTGAGATTTTCTTTGATATTTTCAGCGCTTACAAACACCGTGTCAGAAATTATCGCGTATTCGTTTAAACCAAATTTATTTAATCCTTCAATGATCAGGCTATTCCAGTCAGTTATTCGTTTTAGCTGATCGTCTAATGGAAGATTGATTAGAATGTTCTTGTATCCGAGCACATCACATACATAACAAAACTTATGTTCCATATCTGCTCATAACCTCTAAAGAATGGTCACCCCGATGCAAGCATCGGGGCATCCAAGGCGCCGCCGCATGAATGTGGAACCAGGCTAAGCAGATCCAAACCTAGGTTGATAACGTATGCCCTTTATCCCCGATGCAAGCATCGGGGTATTGCGATAAAAATAAATAATATTCTTAAAGCCGGGCCCTTGATGCTTGATTTCAAGCACTTCAATAAATAATGTCGCATCTTCATTTCCGTGGCCCAATGTCCTCACTCCCCCTCCACCCTCTTCTTCCTCTCGCTCGCCTCTTTGGCCGCCGCCTCCTTGCCCAGCACCCGTGCCACCGACTCAATGGCCTCCAGGTAGCGCACCATCTGGTCCAGCCAGTTGATGAGATCTCCCTGGTAGGCGTACATCCCGTACCGGTCGCTGAAGTAGTCGATAATCCCATCCGGGCTCTTGCCCTCCGCCCGCAGATCCAGGATGCGCAGCGAGATGCTCTTCTGGACACAGCCGCAGTAGGGCGATTCCTTGCAGATGCAGCGCAGAAAGTCCCGTGAGAAGTCCATGCAATACCTCTGCAGCTTGTTATCCAGCTCCTGTAGGTCGGCGCTGGAGAGCAGATCCAAAAAGGAACCGTGCAGTGCTCTCTGAGAGATCTGCATATGTAATTTGATGGAGATGCGTTCTGCGAATTTGAGGTAAAGAGCCTCAAAGCTCTCCAGCGCCACCGCCACATCCAGTGGGCTCTTGCCCTTGCCAAGCAGCTTGACAATGGTGGCCACCTGCTCAGGGGCCAGGAAATGGGCCGCCGCCGCTTCGCCCAAACGGGTGGCCACGATGCCCTTCACCAGCCCTGCCTTTTCCAGTGAGGAAAGAGAGCAGTTCAGGTCATCCAGGCCCACGGTAAGGGCATGTAGCCGCTCCAGCTCTTCTCGTGAGCGAGCAGCTACGGCATTGGCCAGCACCTCTTCTTGTTGCTGCGCCTCGGAAAATTCCGGAGCCACGTCTTCCATCTGGCCGTTCAGCAAGGCGAGGGCCATCTCATCCTCAGACTCACTCCGCCCGGAAGAGAAGCGCCGGCCAGGCTCGGCCAGAATGTAGACCAGGCCCTTGTCATGATAGCCCGGCCGGCCGGCGCGGCCCAGCATCTGATTGAACTCATGCACATTCAGCCACTCGATGCCCATAGCTAGAGATTCGAAGACCACCTGCGAGGCGGGAAAGTCCACGCCTGCCGCCAGGGCCGCGGTGGTGACCACGGTATGAATCTTGCCCTGGCCGAATAGCTCCTCGACCTTCTTTCTCTCCGGGTACTGTAGACCCGCATGATAGGCAGCAGCTCCGGGAATGGCATCGGCCAGATTGTAGCAGTTCTTCCGAGAATTGGTGAAGATGATGGTCTGACCCCGGTAGCCCGTGGACGAAGTCAGGGCCTGCGCCTCTTTGGACAGCTCCCGGAGGAGCTTGCGTTTCTCCGGCCCGGAGGTGAAGATGAGATGCCGTTCGATGGGCACCGGTCGCAACGAATACTCGACAAGCGTCGCGCCCAGGCGCTTGGCGAGCGCTGCAGGATTGCCTACCGTAGCGGAGAGGAAGATGAACTGGGCTTTAGGGGCAGCGTTCTTCAGCCGGGCAATCATGCCCGCCAGCCTGTGGCCGCGCTCGGCGTCCTCCAGCATGTGCACCTCGTCGATGACGACCGTGCCCACCCTTCCTAAGCTCTTCTTGGTGCGAATCACCTGGTCTATACCCTCGTAGGTTCCGGAAATGATGTCGGCATTCAGGCTCTGCGCAATATTGCGCCTCTTTCCCAAACGGATGCGGCTGACTCCGACGCGAATGGATGTCTGAAAGCCCAGCTCCCGGTAGGCGCTGAGCTGATCGAACTTCTGATTGGCCAAGGCTACCAGCGGCACCAAAAAGAGCAGCTTTCCCTTATTCTCCAGCAGATTCTTGACTCCGGCCATCTCGCCGATGAGGCTCTTGCCCGTGGCCGTGGCCGAGACGACGAGCTGATTTCGTCCTTCCAAAAGGCCCGCCTGCACCGATCGGGACTGCACCGGCAAAAGCCTGGTCAGCCTGCGCTGCAGCAGCTCCCTGAGGGCCTTGGGTAGAGCAATGGACTCCAGCGGCAGAGTCGGCTCCTCCTTGCTGGCGGGGATGGTGTCAAAGCGGGTCAGCTCCGGTTCCAGCCTCTGCAAAGAGAGCAGGCTAACCACATCGTCCAGGCTCCTCCTGGTCTTCAAGATCCTGGCCAGATGAGCCTTGGCGGCGCGGCCCAGCCCCCGAAAGTCCGCCTCGCGCAAAAGTTCAGCCGCCGCGCAGTTCTCGCAGATGCGCCTGCCCTTGTAGGTTATGGCATCCTGCTCGACATAAGTGACTCTTCTCTGGCCCAGGCAGTGATTGCAGACCTGCACGAACCTGTATCCCAGTTGATAAGACGCTAAAAGCTCGATGAACTTCTTTTCCATTGCGCCGTCGCCGCGGGCCAGATAGATAGCCCCGGCTTTGCGCAGCATTCGCAAAGCGTCCTCGGGAGGGAGAAATTTCTCTGCCTCTTCACCCTTTTTCACCAGGAATTTGAAGACCCTCGGCCCCTGGGGCATGTCCTTCAAACGCAGATATCCCTCAAAAAGAACCTTGCTGCCGCTCTGAGGCAGTAATAGTATGCGGGAGCGGTCCGCCTGAGCCAGAACCTGAAAAGTCATTCTGAAAAAGATCTATCCTGACGTAAGGTCGATAAGCTCGTACTTCAGGCCCTCCGACTCCAGGCGGGTAAGAAGCCCGGGAATCTGCTCGTCCACACTGACGATCACAGAGCTGATGCCGTGATATGCCGCCTCTACTGCGAACTCCTTGGCT
>JAPKYC010000126.1 GCA_026394505.1 Methanothrix sp. | reverse complement strand
TAGTACCGGTCAATGGATATGCGCTTGATGTCCCGGTTGAAGTTCTTGAGAGTTGCGAACATGGCGTTGGCGAATTTGTAGAAGATGCCCATAAAGATAACGGCATCGTACTGTCCCTGTCCATCCAGGCCCTTCCAGTCGGGGAAGCGCAGGTTGTTGGTCAGGGGGTGCAGGCCGATCTGGTAGACGTTCTCCAGATAGCCTCTATCTACAAAGCCCTTCACGGAATGCGCCGTGGCGGCGATGGGAATGCCCATCTTACCCATCTCGATCATCTTATCGAACATGATGGGATCGTCAAAGAGCTCTGCTCCCACAACGAGCAGAGGCCTCTTGGCCTTCTTGATTATTGCGCCCATAACCTTCGGCATAAAGCATTTAGCCTGCTCAGGTCCGGGAACCTGGGCCATCTCAAAGGGAATGGGGTTCTTGGTGGTGTCAATGCCCTTCTTAACTTCTGCTGCCATTTTTATCTCCTCCTTGCCCTCACTTCTTGGTCCTGATCTTGCGCGGGAGGTTGGTCGGATCGAAGCTCACATCAGCGGGCCGTAGCGGTCCGGAGATGAACTTCTTGTTCTTCCAGTCGATCTGCCAGCCGTGCTTTGACTCCAGCTCCTTCATCATCTGATCCTTATAAACGAGGGGAAGGTCCTTGGTGTCACGGACATATATGTGCCAGTCGTCAGGCAGCTTGCCGCAGTACTTCATGGAGATATCACAGTAGTGCGTCAGCTTGATCGATCTGCCGATACTGTTATCGGAAGGCCGGAAGCAGAGCTTGGCCATCTCCACCATAGCCTCTTCCTTGGTCTCAGCGATGTAGAGCATGGCTTCAGGTGCGGGCTCAATCTGCTGCATCTTGCCGTCGCGAGCATCGATGACCATCCAATCCTCCGGCTTGTCCGCCCTGCCCATGAAGGAGCGGCGGTACATGACGGAGTGAGGCTGAACGACCACGGGAACGCCTATCCGGTTGCAACCCGTTGCGATAGAAGCGGCCTTCTGAGAATAAGCTCCCCAGGCCACACCGCAGGCGCCAACTTTGTTCAGGATGTAGTCGGCGATATCGTCGAAGTTGCCCCTATGGTTTCTGTGGGCGAATATGGTGGCCACCTTGATGGCGGCGTCGGCGATGTTGGCGTTGGAGACGCACGATCCGGTGTTGCAGATGTTGCGACCGTCAAAGCCACCGGGGTACTGCTCCCAGATAGTCTTGCCATCTACATCGGTGTAGAGAGACATATCCATGGCCATGCATCCGGAAGTGACCACAATGTAGCCGCGGTCCACGAACTCCTTGGCCATATCATAGCACTCCTTGGTTCCATTGGGATAGTTGCTGCATCCGACCAGAGCGATGACACCCGGAATGGTTCCGAGCACAATCGGAGCGCCTACAGCCCTGATCTCCGTGTCCCTGGCAGGACCGCGTCCGGATCTCATCTTGAACTTCTGGTTCTTGATATATTGACGGTTGGCATACTCGAATAGGTCCAGGATGTTTATACCCTGCGGGCAAGACTGCTCGCACTTGCCGCATCCTACGCAAACCTCGTAAGAGTTGGAGAATGACAACAGATCGCCCTTCACTGCATCCGCAATGAGTTTGCTGATCCTGATGTGGGGCGGGCAGACAAATGCGCAGTCATTGCACTGAGTACACTTCGCTACGCTTTCCTTGAACTGCTCTTCTGTGAGCAGATTCTGAATCTTGGCCTCAGCACGTTTAGGCTTCACGGCTATGGCAACCCGTATGCCTATTTCGCCGGCTTTGGTTGGGTCCAATACGGCAACGCCCGGCATTTTGAAGTTGACCAGGTCGTCTACTATGGCATCAATCGGGTCATTAGTCCTATCTGGCAGACCAAGCATGATTTTGTCTGTGGTGGCAATGACGGGGATCTTGCGCTTCTCGGCATCTGCAAGAACATCACAGAAGACACACTGCTCGTCCACCATGACACAGTCCATGACACCGGAGCGAATCATCTTTCTCCACCAGCCCATAGCACCAGCCACCTTGGGCTTCATGCCTATGCCGGCAGGAACCTTGGCTTCGCCCTTGCCCAGACCAATTCTATTCAGGTCATGAGCTGTACAGCAGACTCCGCCTATGTCCACCTTGTCCCAGAGATTGTTGTTCTCGGCATAGATCATGGCTTCAGCGCCGGCTGCCAGGTTATGGCCGTAGGCGATGAGAACGCCCTTGCTCTGGTCCATGGTGCCCATGCCGATCTCGATGATGGGGGCATCAGCCGCGCCACGGGGCATGTTGTAAGCCACAATCTGCAACATGTCGCAGATCTCCATGCCCAGCAGGTCCAGCATGCCGGCATGCAGAGCTTTGGACTCGAAATCTATGAAAGCGCTCTCTTGACCAGTGTGTGTAGCTGCCAGAAGCTGTACGACCTCTTCCTCAAGGTAGTAGAGTCCCTCGTTAAAGTCCTTGAAGTTCTTGGGCTTGGTGCCCATGATGGTCTGGTACAGGGGAGAGTCTACCAGGATCTCGTCGCCCATGTCAAACTTCATGTCGCCGAACTTGTCCATGCACCAATGGTAAAGATGTCTTCCATGGGCCGCATGCGCACAGCAACCCATGAGGCATGCAATTAAAACAATCTTGCCGCAGGCTCCGGCCTGATCAATGCCGCAGGCCCCGCGCTTGTTGCCTGTGAGATCACATGGACCATAGGTACAAAGAGTGCATGTATCGTCTGCCGGAGCGTACATGATCTTGTATCTGTTGGCGATCATATGATCCCAGGATCGGAGCGTTGCCACACCGGGCTTGGGATGCGGACCCATCTCCTGGTCCCACTCATCCGCTTCCTTAACGACAGCCCCTATGTTGATCTGGACGTTCTTCATGTCCTCAACCGAAAAGCTGCCCTCTCTTGTTGCCATCGGAATCTTAGCCTCCTCTTCCTTTGATATACGGCGTTTTGGTTCGCATAGAGTAGATAAAACACTTTCGGATACATATTAATATAAAATTCTCAAAATCTCTACGAGTTTCATAGTGGTATTTTTATATACTGATCATCGGGCATGGTGATACTGTGGTGTCACGATCGTTAATGGAGGTTTTTCTGCCCACAAGCTTGAAATGCCTTCCCACAAGATGGCACTGAAATCCATGATAAACCGGATACGGAAGAGCTTTGCCGGGGTGAAAGAGTGCCGGCACGGAGGCCTTGTACAGGAGGCGGCATCGATCCTGGGAGCGGAGCCCCTAGACTTCTCCGCCAACATCAATCCTCTGGGCTCGCCGCCTCTCAAAGAATTGCTTTTAAAAGAGCTGGAGCATATCGGCCACTATCCGGACAATAGCTACCGGAACTTTCGTCGCGCCGCCGCAAAATTTGTGAATGTAGATATGGATTGCATCGTGCCCGGCAACGGCTCATCGGAGCTGATCCGGCTCTTTGCCGAATGCTGCTTTCTGGAGGGCGACCTGGCCCTGGTGCCCACCCCCTCCTTCGGCGAGTACGCCAACCAGTCCCTTCTGGCCGGAGCGACGGTCCAAAGGGTGAACATTGGCGGGGACGGCCTGCCGCTTCTGGCAGATGACGATCTGGAGAAGGCCAAGCTGCTCTTCCTCTGCAACCCCAACAATCCCACGGGAAGGCTTCTCTCTGCGGAACTGGTCACGGATCTGGCCGATAGATGCGAGGAGAGAGAGACCTTTCTGCTGGTGGATGAGGCCTTCATTGAGCTATCCGAGCCAAAGGAGAGCGTGGCGATCCGGGCGCCGCACAGGGAGTTTCTCTTTGTCATGAGATCGCTGACCAAGTCCTTTGGCGTGCCGGGCCTGCGCCTGGGTTTTGGGGTGACCAATGCAAAGCTTGCCGGTATTTTGAATATGGCCAGAATTCCCTGGTCCATCGGCTCGCTCGCCGCGGCCGCGGCCACATATCTGCTGGGCTGCGAGGAGCATTTGGAGAGGAGCCGCCTTGTTATAAAAGAGGAGCTGGCCTGGCTGGAGTCGGCCCTGCTGGGGTTGGGGCTACGGCCCCTTCCCAGCAGCGTCAACTTCATCCTGGTGAACATTGAGCCCTCCTGCCTGGACTCGGATGTGCTGGCACAGAGAACTATGGCCCAGGGCGTACTGGTAAGGGACTGTCAGTCCTTTGGCATGGGCAAGAGCTACATCCGGGTAGCAGTGCGTAGCCGCTCTGAGAATGAGCGGCTGATAGCCGCCCTGGAGAGGTCTCTCTAATGCAGAGACTGAATTGCGAGAGATTTCCCTGCCACTCCCTGGAGCAGGACTGCGCGCTCTGCTTTTGCCCTTTTTATCCCTGCCGGGACAAAAGAACGGGCGGCAAAGAGTTGGAAGGCACCTGGTGCTGCGACTCCTGTCAAATCATCCACCGCCCCGAGGTGGCTGCAATGGTCCTGGACGCACTCATGCAGGGCGAGGCTGTAGGCACCGTCTGGAAGAAGCTGGAGGCGCATCTGTGAGGAGCCGACAATGATTGCAGAAAGCCTGGCCGTATTTCTCCTGGCCGCGGCCTACGACATACTTTTAGGCGAGCCGCCCGCAAAGGTTCATCCCGTGGTCTGGATTGGGAGATTGATCACCTTCTTGCGCACCAAGGCCAAGCCCAGCAAGGCGGGCGGAATTGCTCTGGCTATAATAGTAATAGCAGCAACTGTTCTATCCGGCCACTTGATGGTTAGAGCGGCCGGATATGTTCCCCTCTTGCCACTGCTAGTCTCCGCCTACTTGCTCAAGTCCACCTTCGCGATCAAATGTTTGTTGGAAGTCTCCGGACTCCATCCTCTCGCCCATATTTTACTATCTACTCTTTGCGCCCCTGGGCTATGGCCTGGAAGCCGCTCTGGCCTTCAAGGCCATCAGCACCATGGACTCCATGATCGGCTACAAGACCAAAGGTCTCAAGGAGCTGGGCTTTGCCGCAGCGAAGCTCGATGATCTGGCCAACTTCATTCCCGCCCGCCTATCCATTATTCTCATCGCTCTGGCCCGGCCGGCCCGGGCGAGCGCGGCCCTGCGCGCAGCTCTGCGCGACCACGGCAGGACGCCCAGCCCCAACTCCGGCTGGCCCATGGCGGCCCTGGCAGGGGCTCTCAATATCCGCCTGGAAAAGCCCGGCTACTATGTGCTGGTGGAGGAAGGAATGGAGCCAAAGACCTCGGATGTGCCGCGCGCCCTGCAACTCATGCAGACGGCAATCGCACTCACCTTAGCCGCGGCATTGTTGATACAGTACTTCTGGCCGATCGAATCATGGACCATTGTAATGATATAATTGCAGCACATCGTAGTGTCTTGTTGCAGGTGGAAGATGGCCGGGAACACAGAATTAATCCAAGAACCGAATGAAATGGCCAAAAACACCGGCTCTTGTTCCGGATGCAGCTCTGAAGATGATGTTGAGACAGACATAACAAAAAAAGATCTGATTGCAGATGGCCTATTGAGGTTATGTGCCATCATAAATGGAACGTGGGATGATATTCTAGCATCGATTCAGTCAATATCATTTTTGAGAGATGCGGCATTATATATTGATTGTACTATTCTTGCGATCTGGAAGCGCAAAAAACAGGCAGAAGCTAAAGAAATTACTAAGTTATGTTCTGAATGCGGCTCAAAAATTGGTTCAAGTGCTGAAGCATGCCCTAAGTGCGGTATAGATCAAGAAAATAATCTACTAAAATGAATTCCTGTGCCCATTATTTAACATGCCTATGCGCTGAGGATGGTGCGTATTCAAAAAAATATTCAGGTTTGATCTCTGCCAATCCCAAAGCCAGCTCCTGAATCCTTGCGCCTCCTGGGGATTAGCTCGTTGCCAAATAGACCTTAACGTAGCTCGCCTTTAGTTCGCCGGCCTTGGCCGGCAACTCTGCGGTCTTGTTCTCTTTTGCCAGGCTCAATACCTCATCCAGGTTAACCCTTATCGTCATAATGGTAGGCTCGCTGCTGATAGCCTCTACAGCTCGCAACTTTTCATCTGCCCTGGGGTAGACCTCTTGTACCTTGGAAGCGTTCTTATTATTGGCAGCATCCAGCACCAGCTCCACGACATCATGGAAAAAGGTCTGAGCATCCGAATTATTGAATAATTCAGCATAATGTTTATCCGATTTGAGAGAAGAGTGGAAGCAAATGGAAACTATGGGAGATCTCCTGGAGAAGGTTCGCGAGTTTGCGCTACATAGCTTCAGCAAAGAAGAGGCCCAGAAGCTCTTCGGCTGGAATGTACGCGATATCGCTGTCAAGAGTAGAGAGAGCGACGAAAGTTATATTTACATCACCTTTGAAAATCAATACACTCTTTTCATCAGGTACTTCCTCAACTTAGATCAGACGGAAACCGAGGATACTTGCGAGTTTACCATTGGACTACATACCGACCTGCGCTCGCGCATCAGATATGATGTGCATTACGCGGGCTACATTCACGGCCAGGGATACATCCGGCTGCGCATCGCCGAAACCAAGAACAGAGTGCAGCAGATGGTGCTGGAGGAATATTATGTCCCGGCCTTAAAGAATATCTACAAGCCCATCATCCTCAAGTTCGAGGGCCTTTACAGCCGCGACTTTTTTGGCGTGGAGGCCGAAAAGGCCCGCGGCGAGATATTTTATGCTCCGGTTCGCTACAGGAGCGAGCATAAAGCCGCCCGCATCGGTGATGTGATGGGGCGCCTAGGCGAGCTGGATCTCCTCCTCAAGGAGCCGCAGATCAGGCATGCTCTGGCGGAGATAGACCTGCAACTGAGCCTATTGCCCTCCATGGTCTGGTCCGACCTCTAGCGGATCCTGGCTGTGCTGCAATTGGGCAGTTCCGGCACTGGGGCCTTCCTCATGGTAGGAAGATAGCAGGCCTTCAGCATAGTCCTGTGCCTCCTCATCCCTTACATTGAGTTCCGTAAATCCGAGCCTGCCGGCCTCACGCTCTCGAAGCGCTGCCATCTCCTCCGCTCGCGCCTGATCCCCCTGGGCCAGGAAGAGGCTGCGAAGATCCTGGTAAAGGGCCAGGGCATCATACATTGCCCCCAGGCGGCTCATGGCTGCCAGCGCCTGCTGCAGCTTAACCAGGGCCTGAGGATAGTCCTTGACCTGCAATGCATTTCTTCCCAGATTGGCAATGGCCTTGGCCTCCTCATAGGGATTGGATAGCCTTATTGCCTGGGATAAAGCCCTCTCAAAACTGTTCTTTCCCTCGCGAAAGCGGCCCTCTTTCTGATGAAGCTCTCCTTGTGTATTGTAAAGCAGGATATTGAGAATTGGATAATCGGTGCGAGATATGAGCGTCTCCGCCCGGCTGAGATAGAATTCAGCCTCAACCAGCCGCCCCTCCCGGACCAGGATCTCTGCCCTTGCCAGATATGCCTCGCACAGATCAGGGAGGGCTTCCAGCTCCTCTTGCAGGCGGATGGCCTGGCTGAAGTGATCTTCGGCCTCTTTTGCCTGGCCTCTCAGGCCAAGGATGATGCCCAAATTAAGCGTAGCCTGGGCGATGCAGGGAGCGGCGTCAAGCCTCTGAAAGATCTGCAGGGCCTCGTCAAATAGCCGGCTAGATCCGGCTAAATCGCCCCTGTCCTTATAAACCAAGGCCATATTGAAGAGGATCTGAGCCTGGTTGTAGATCTCCCCTACTGTCGCAAAAAGCTGCAGGCTCTCCTGGTAGCAGGAGATGGCAAACTCCCACCGGCAGCGGTCCGCCAGGCCCGCCGCCAGCGCAGAAAGCACCTCCGCCTGGCCGGAGAGATCGCCCTTTGCTTTCAGCTGGGAAAGCTGTTCATAATAATCATCGAGATCTTCTGGAATGTTGCCCCGGCCAGGCCTTGTCATGTCGATATTGGCCTGCATCTCCGCGGCGCCCGGCTGGTCACCAAGACGCTTTAAAATCTCCAGGGCCCTTAAGAAGTGCTCCTGGGCCAGATTGCGCTCGCCTCTTTTGTGGTAGAAGATGCCTAAATTGCCCAGCACCTGCGCCGCACCGGCCGGATCCTCCAGTCTCTCGAAGAGATCCAGGCTCTCCTGATAGTACTCTAACGCCTGGGACCATTCGCCTCTCTTGTAGCAGAGGCCGGCCATATTGCTCAAGACGGATGCCTGGCTTTTGTCGTCACCCTCCCTGGCAAAGCCTTCCCGGCTCTCGCGGTAGTTCTCTAGAGCCTGCGTCCAGTCGCCCCGCCGGTAACAGATATTGGCCAGGTTGTTTTTGGCCACAGCCATGGAATATTCGTCCCCCAGCCGCTCCAGGATGGCCAGGCTCTCCTGATAGTTTTCCAGAGCTCTGTCCCACTCACCCAGATCTGCTTGCAGATTTCCCCTGGAGCATAAGACCGCCGCCACCGCCCCCGAGTCGCCCCTGGAGCGAAGGGCATCCAATACCTGAACATAGCCGGCCTCTGCCTCCCGCCATAGACCAAGCGATAGAGATACCATAACCAGGCCATGCAAAGCTGCTGTCATGACCGGGGAGTCCTCCTGCTCCGTCCCCAGCAGGAGGCAGTCCTGAAAATGCAACATGGCTTCCTTTAGCTCCCCCTTCTCCGCCCTGGCTCCGGCCAGGCCGAGGAGCGACTGTCCCTCACCTCTCTGGTCGCCCATTTCTCGGAAGATCTCCAGGCTCTGCAGGTACATCTCCTCCGCCGCTAGAAGCTCTCCCTCCTGGAATTTGGCAGCCGCCAGATTGGCAAGAGTTGTGGCCATGCCATGTCGGTCATTTTGAGCACGCTTGGCATCCAGACTCAAGTTGTAGCATAAAATGGCCTTCTGGATGTCTCCCCGATCCGAGTGAAGATTTCCCAGATTGTTTTGCGCCAGAGAAAAACCGCGCAGGTCTCCCAGATCTTCAAAAGCCTGGGATGCCTGCTCAAAATATTCCTCTGCATAGTCCCAGTCACCTTTGAGCTGAGCTGTCAGGCCGAGGGAGAGCCTGATGCCGGCGGCGCCGGGCACATCTGCCGCCTCTCTGGCCGCCAGGCTCTTTTGCAAATAATCCTCAGCAAGAGATAGTTCTCCTTTGCTCTGGTAGATCAGGCCCAGATTGGACAGGGCCACAGAGCGGCCCTGGGAATTGTCAAGTTGAGAGAAGATCTCTAAAGCGCGGCTGTAGCAGTTCAAGGCATCCTCCAGCTCCCCATTCAGATGACATAAGCTTCCCAAATTGGAGAGCGCCTCAGCCGCGGGCAAGCATATTCCGGTCTGCATAAACAGATCCACTGCCCTCTGAAAGCAAACTTTTCCAGGGCGGTATTCGCGCCGGTCGGCATAGATCAGTCCCATACAGCTTAATGCGACGGCAATAGCACTGGTGTCACTTTGTTGCTCTCTGATCTCCAGGCATTGCCGGGAGCATTGCAAAGCCTCCTCCTGCCGACCCTGGACGCGGAAAATGCCGGCAAGCATTATGAGCAGATCAGCAACGCTACATAGGTCGCCTTGATCCTGCATGATCTCTCTGGCCCTCTCTAAATGGTCCTTTGCAAGGGCAAAGTTGCCCAAATCCAGGAAGCATTGTCCCATGCGACTTTGAGCGCGAGCGGCCAGGGGATTGTCGCCTTCTTCTAAGGCCGGCAGGCTCTTTTCATAATGATCCACAGCCTCTGTGTGCCTGCCCTCCAGGAAAAAGAATTCCGCCAGTCGAAAGCGCATCCTGGCCACTGCTAACTCGTCGCCAATGTCTTGCAGATGATGCCGGGCTTTTTCCAGGCAGCTTTCTACCCTATTTGCCGCCCCGGTGAGCTGATAGACGGATGCCAGTGCCGCGAGCGATGCAGCCATGCCTACCCGGTCCCGGGCCTTCTCCCACTCAAAGAGGCTCTTTTGATAGCATTCCTCCGCCCCGACATAGTCGCCCCCTATCCGGCAGAGCTCTCCCAGGCAGTAGAGCGCATCGGCCCGGCCGGAATAATCATCGGCATCGAGCAGATGCAAAGCCCGGGAATAGCACTGCTCCGCTTTGCAGAGATCTCCCTGCTGATGAGCGGCTCGGCCTAAATTTGCCAGGATGGAGCACATAAGAGGCGAGCTCTTGCCTTCCTCGATGGCCTGCAAGGCCATCTCATAGAACCGGCAGGCGCGATCCCAGTCCTCGTCATCACTGTAGAGGCTGCCCATAGAGTTCCAGACCCGCGACTGCCCCTCATCGTCTCCCTGCGTCCGGGCCAGACTGGCGCTCTTCTCAAAGTACTCCTCGGCGGCGCGGCGAAAGAAGAGGCCGGCTGCCAGCCTGCCCAGATTAAACCAGGCAGCAGAGCTGCTCTTGTCTGAGAGATAATCCGCCAGCAAGGCTAACTTCTTTTGCATCTGATCCTCATCGGAGGAGAGGATGGCCTGCGCGAGAGAAGAGACTAGATCGGGCTCCTGGCGAGAGAGAGAGCGCAGACGCTCCGGCTCGTAGCCTCCCGGTCGGCAAAGGGCCTCGGCAAGGATGCCAAGAGAGAAAATGTTGCAGTCATCTGTCATCTTGTCCACCCGTAGTAACAGAATTAATAAATATAATATGTAAAACAGAATGGATTGATATTTTCAAGCGTTTATCGACGGCAAAATTTAATAAAATATTATTGTAATGAATGAACCTTTGCGTTTCTATATCACATAGCGGATCAGTATCAAATATCATATCTTCCTCTACAACCGCTAAAATATACACCACTGACCTATACTCTGTGTATTAACTGTTCCCCCATATATAAGTTCCTATTTCTTTCAATTGTTTTTTAATAAGAATGAGTGTATTGGATACGCAAATATAATAATTATCTCCGTTTATCGACTGCATAAATTATGTTAACTGAAGAGGGAGCTAAAAAATTGGACTGGCCCCCCTACTAATAGCTACTTCAAGAC
>JAPKYC010000301.1 GCA_026394505.1 Methanothrix sp. | reverse complement strand
TTTTCAAAGCGATGCGCTATGCTTCACTCATCATGGTTTATCTCGCTATCTCTTTACAACGACCACCTTACTCACTACCTTCTTGCTCACCACCAGATTTAGCAGCGCATAGTCCTGGCCTACTGCGCTGTCGTAGCCGGTTGCCGGGGCGTGCTTGCCATCTCGGGCATAGACAAAGACCTTGTAGCTGCCGGCATCAGTTGGAGCATTGGTCCAGGTCCACTGGTACTTTATCGACCAATCCGCCACTACCTTCCAGGCATTGCTTGTGGTGGGGCCCATCAGCCAGAACCGATAGAGTATAGGATCTTTATTGGCATCAGTGGCCGTTGCCGTCCATTTCACTGCCGTTCCTGCACTCTGCGGGCTCTTCTTGTCGGGCAGCAGAGCCGTCAGCTTGGGCGGCTGATTGGGAGTGAGCAGATATGGCGCTCCCAGTGCGTTATCGTAGCCGGTTGCAGGACTATGTTTTCCATCCCGAACGTAAACATAGACGGTGTAATCCCCATCGTCGCTGCCGGAATTGGTCCAGATCCACTGGTTGTTTACCGACCAATCCGCCACTACCTTCCAGGCATTGCCTGTGCTGGCGCCCTTCAGCCAGAACCGGTATAGCATCGGATCTTTATTGGCATCAGTGGCCGTTGCCGTCCATTTCACTGCCGTTCCTGCACTTTGCGGGCTCTTCTTGTCGGACGCCAGAGCCGTCAGCTTGGGCGGCTGATTGGGAGTGAGAAGATACGGTACTCCCAGTGCGCTATCGTAACCGGTTGCGGGATTGTGCTTTCCGTCCCGAGCGTAGACATAGACGGTATAAGCCCCGCCGTCGCTGCCGGAACTGGTCCAGGTCCACAGGTTCTTTATCGACCAATCCTGCACTACCTTCCAGGAGCCTGCGGTCGATGGGCCCTTCAGCCAGAATTTGTAGTATACCGGCTCTCTATCCGGATCAGAGGCTGCTGCCATCCACTTTATGGGCGTGCCGGCAATCTGGGCGCTAGGTCTGTCCGGCTTCAAGGAGATGAGTGTGGGCGGCTGATTTGGCCGCAGCACAGTGAACAGGGCACCTGCATCGTCATCCCATCCAGCCGGGCTGGAGTGCAGTCAGTCCCTCACTTTCACCTGAATCTCGCTTGTTCCTGCGTCAGCAGGCGAGGTGGGCCATACGAAGGTCGGGTTGGTTGACCAATCCCGCGCCAGCCTCCACAATCCTCCGGTTTCTGGTCCCTTCAGCCAGTACCTGTAGAACACAGGGTTTCCTTCCTGGTCCACGGCGGAGGCACTCCACATTACAGTGGCACCTATCGGCTGCGGGCTTAACATATTGCTGGCCATGCCGGTTATTATCGGCGGCCGGTTGAGGTTGACGATAAGGTAGCTGGCTCTATCATAATCGTCCGAGCCTCCCGGTCCGGCATGATGGCCGTCCCTAACAGCCACCAAAACCTCGCTGTAGCCGACATCCAGGGGATTGGTTCTCCAGATCCAGCGGTTGTTCTTGCCCCAGCCGGTCTGGTCCATCCAAAATCCGTTGGTAGATGGCCCGCGCAGATAGAACTTGTACTGCAGAGGGTCCCCCTCCGGATCAGTGGCCAGAGCGGTCCATTTAATCCAGCTTCCCACAAACTGAGAGGCCGGTCGATCGGAGAACAGCACGTTCACCGCCGGCAGCTGGTTGGCGACCGTCAGCTTGTAAGTGATCGCCTTCTTGGCGTCAAAGCCGTTCGCATCGGAATGCAGTCCATCCCTAACCCAGACCTCAACCTGATAGTCGCCGGGCACATATCCAATGGTGCTCCAGGCCCAGACGGCACTTGCCGTGTAGCTTGTATCGGCCCGAACCTGGCTGCTTGGGGAGGGGCCGCGGATGATGAACCTGTACTGCAACGGATCGTTCTCCGGATCTGTGGCCGTGGCAGTCAGGGCTATGGACTGGCCCACTCTTTGCGGGCTGCCTGGATTTGCCGTCAGAGACAAGACCGTCGGAGTTAGATTGTTGTTCTTGTTGCCGAAGTTCAGCTCCTTGCTGTCGCCCGCAGCCAGGGCAAACGGCGCATGAATTCCGCCTGCAGGCGAAGTCGGAGTCCAGCCGCTCTGGAAGACCTCGCTCAACTGGTAGTTTCCTGGGTCCAGGTTTGTGAAGCTGTACCAGCCGTTGACGTTGGTGGTTGTAGTCAGCTCCACGATCGTGGAGAGGTTCTTGAGCCTGATCGTCCAACCGGAGAGGCCGGGCTCGCCGTTGTTGGCCCCGTTGCCGTTGAGGTCGTTGTATTTGACGCCCCAGATGGAGGCCTTGCCCGGCTGCGATAGAAGTCTATTTCCGAAGTTCTGGTTGGTCTTGCTGCCGGGCAGGGTAACCGTCAGCTCCGTTGCCGTGGTTGGCGTCCAGCCGAGCTGAGCGAACTCGCTTACCTTGTAGATTCCCGGGAAGAGCTTCTTGAAGGTATAAGCTCCTGTGGCGTCGGTCTTGGTCTTGGCCAGGATTATGTCATGGACTGGACCGCCTACCGGCCCCACAAAGGTCAAAGCTATCTGCCAGTTGGCAATTCCCGGCTCGGCGGGGTCCTTCAAGCTATTTCCGTTGAGGTCGTTCCATTTGACTCCGGATATGGAGGACATGCCAAATATGGGAATGGGCGCTACGACCAGCGATTTCACTGTAATGCTGACGATGATGGGATCGTCTACCTCATAGGTTCCTGGAGCAAGATTGCTGAATATGTAAGAGCCGTCCTCGCCCGAGGTCACATTGGCGATCTCTTTTCCGTTTTGTACCAGCGTCACAGGCTGCCCGGGAATGGATGGTTCATCCGAGTCCTGCACTCCGTTCTCATTGGCATCGTAGAACTTGACGCCCGAGATGGTAAATCCGCCTTTGTTGCCGAAGTCCTTGCCGGTTACATCGGCATTCAGCAGATCCACATTGTACGATCCATCGGCGGGCAGGCTAATAGTCCAGCCTTCCATAGCGACCTCGTTTACTGTATACTTGCCCGGAGCGAGGTTCTTGAAGGCATAGGAGCCATCCTGGCCAGAAGTCGTGGCATTGAAAACATTTCCGTCCCGGGAGAGCTGAATGTTCCAGCCGGCCTGGCCGGTCTCATCAGCATCCCTGGCACCATTTCCGTTGCTGTCCAGGAATACGCGCCCGGATATGGCCCAGGACCCATGGTTTCCAAAGTCCTTGCCGGTTAAATCGGCATCCAAGAGCGCTACAGAGTAGGAGCCATCCGCGGGTGCCGTTCTGACCCAGCCGGACTGCTCGGCCTCAGTGATGGTGTAGGTGCCGGGCATCAGGCTCTCAAACCTGTAAGATCCGTCCTTGGCAGTTGTCAATTCCTTTTGCGCAGCCTCATTACCCTCCGTTGTGCCGGAGAGCGTGATCTTCCATCCCTCCATTCCCGGCTCGCCGTCGTTGGCTCCATTGCCGTTAAGGTCGTTATACTTCATGCCGGATATGCTGTAGGATGACAGCTTATTGGTGAAGTTCCTGTCAGAGACATCTGCATCCAACAGAGCTACGCTATAAGATCCGCTCTCGGGAGTGATAGCCTTCCAGCCGGAGGTCAATGTCTCGCTGACTGTGTAACCTCCTGCCAACAGTCGCTCGAAGCGGTATGATCCGTCCTCGCGAGTCAGGGTGGAAACCTCAGTGTTGTCGGATTTCACAAGCTGGATCGACCAGCCGGACAGGGCCTCGCCGCTATCTAAGAGGCCGTTGCCATTCTTATCATCATAAGCCGCGCCTGAGATGTTCATGGCCGGCTCGCTGATGGTAAAGAAGGCTACAACCTCGCTATCAAAGCCATCTTCAGCCGTGTGCTTGCCGTCTCTTACCTGAACTTTGATTTGGTTTTCACCGGCATCCGCCGCGGATGTCTTCTCTGTCCAGGTCTTGGCATCGCTCCACCCGGTCACAGGCTGCCAGGCTCCGCTGGTTGCCGTTCCACTCAGGAAAAAGCGGAAGAGCAACGGGTCGGAGTCAGCATCAGTGGCGTTGACGGTCCAGGTTATGCTGGTGCCGGGAATCTGGGGGCTGGTGACATCCGCCGTCAGAGAATTCAAGACGGGTGTCCGGTTTTCTGCCGGGGGAATCGCAGGCTGTGCCGTCTCCGTCTCATTGGCGGGCTGCTGCGGTGTCACATTTTCCGGTGCTATGGGTGTGGTCAGGTTCTCTGCCGCTGGAGGTACAACGGTTTCCGGGGCAATTATCACAGCTTCCGTATCATTGACGGGCTGCTGCGGCGTCGCATTCTCCGGTGCTACTGGTGTGGTTATGTTCTCAGTCACAGGAGCAATTATGGTAAACTCGCGGCTCATGTTGCCGGCATCGCTCTGCGGTGCATCATGCAGGCTGTCTTTTGCCTGCACCAAGATCCGGCTGGTGCCGGGCTCTGAGGCTGTCCAGGTCCACAGGTTCTCCAATTGCCACTCTGTGGCGGGCGTGCCGTTGACCAGGAAGCGATATGAGATTGGATCGGATTCCGGATCGCCGGCCTGCACTGTGAAGGTTACTGCCGTTCCCAATATTTGTGGGCTTTCGCTGTCGATGGTCAGGCCGCTAATCGCGGGCGACTCATTGAGCTTGGCCGGTATGGCTTCCGCCGGAACGACCTCGATTTTCGCGGGCTCTTGCACCGGTGCGGGTGCATTTATGGAAAATTCGCGGCTCATATTGCCGCCCTCTCCCTGCGGTCCCTCATGCAGGCCGTCTTTAACCTGCACCAAGATCCGGCTGGTGCCGGGCTGCCCGGCTGTCCAGGTCCACAGATTCTCCAATTGCCACTCTGTGGCAGGAGTGTCGTTGACCAGGAAACGATATGAGATTGGATCGGATTGAGCATCTACGGCCAGTGCCGTCCAGGTTACAGCGGTCCCCGTCACCTGCGGGCTCTCTTTGTCTGCGGCGAGACTGCTCATGACCGGTGCATCGTTGGGCGGAAGAACGATCTCGAAATCGGCGCTCTTCGAGCCGTCTCCTTCTGGATTGTGCTTTCCGTCCTTTACCCTGGCCTCGATGGCATGCGGTCCGACCTGCTCTTTGGTCGCGGTCCAGCTCCAGACTGGGCTTTCCGACCAGTCCTGCATTACCTGTCCATCTAAGGAGAACTGGAATTGCAGAGGATCTTTCTGGACATCAGACGCTGCTGCCGTCCAGGTTATAGCGGTCCCCGTCACCTGTGGGCTCTCTTTGTCTGCGGCGAGACTGCTCATGACCGGCGCATCGTTGGGCGGCAGAACTATCTCGAAATTCGCGCTCTTCGAGCTGTCTCCTTCCGCATTGTGCTTTCCGTCCTTTGCCCTGGCCTCGATGGCATGCGGTCCGACCTGCTCCGCTGCTGCCGTCCAGGTCCAGATTGGACTTTCCGACCAGTCCTGCATTACCTGTCCGTCTAAGGAGAACTGGAATTGCAGGGGGTCGCCCTCGGCGTCCATGAATTCTACAGTCCAGGTGATAGTCGAACCGGTCTCCTGGGGGCTGAGCTTGTCGGGACTGAAATTGATGATGGCAGGTTTCTGGTTTGGCGGCAATATGATGAACGTCGCGCTCTTACTGTCATCAAATCCGTCTGGCTCGGCATGCTTGCCGTCTCTAACCTGGACCTCTACCTGGGCTTCGCCCTCGGCTGCGGTCCAGGTCCATTGTTTGTTGGGCTGCCAATCGGTTGTGGGAAGCCCGTTTAAAAAGAACCTGTATAAAATTGGATTATTCTCGGCGTCATTGGCCAAAGCCTTCCAGGTTACAATGCTGCCCGTCTCCTGGGGGCTGGCCTTATCTGCCGTCAATTCGGAAATTGCTGGCTTTTCATTGGGCTTGCTTATGGTGAAACTTGCCGTCTTGGACGAGTCGCCCTCTGGATTATGTGCTCCGTCCCTAACTCTTGCTTCTATGCTATGAGTTCCGATTTCATTGGCTGAAGTCGTCCAGATCCATTGGTTCAGATTTTGCCAGTCGCTGACCGGCGAGCCGTCCAGCAGAAACAGGAACTGCAAGATGTCGCTTTCCTGGTCGCCGGCTTCCGCCGTCCAGGTTACGGTTATTCCGGCTTCCTGGGGGCCGGCGGGAACCGGTGTCAAGCCGGTCATGACAGGAGCCAAATTGGCAGGCTTTGTTTCCTGTAGCTGCTCTACCTGCTGCGTTTGGGTGAGCTGCTCCTCTACGGGCGGGACATAGGTTGGCTCTGGTGGGGCCGTCACAACAGGGATCGTTTCCACTGCCTGCTGCGCCTGGGCTTCTGGTGGAGCCGGGGGCGCCGTCAACATAAAGTCAACTTTCTTTTCGTCCGGAGCAAATTCCGGGCCGGCATGCATTTCGTCCCTAACCAAGACGCTTATCTGGTAATTTCCGGCATCTTCCGGATTGGTTTCCCATTTCCAGGATTTTTCCTCAGACCATGAGGTTACCGGCTGCCATACATCTCCCGTAGATGGCCCTTTTAGCCGGAACATGAAGGACACTGGGTCATTTTCCGGGTCTTCAGCTTTGGCCGTCCATTTTACGGTGCTGCCTGCTTCCTGGGGGCTGGCCTTGTTGCTCTCCAGGCCGGTGAGCATGGGCGGCTGGTTGGTACCAGCTCCGCCCATATTATCCGGAGAGGAGAAATCCCCCAGTCCTGAATCATCAGACGGCTGATCGGGTTGTGCGAAGGCCGAAACGGCCAGAAGCACTCCTGTTATCATTAAAACTGCAAAGACAAGAAAAACATCCCTGTACTTACGTTTGAATCCAGTTCTATTTTTGCTCTTGCTATCCGATTCTTGCATATCCTCACTCTCCATTTTTCAGTACCCCACTCTCGCTATGAAATTTCATGACCAAAAGTTAGGCCAGGCATTTATGAATCTTTTTTTCACATTAAGGGCTTGTTAGCGCTCCATTGCCATTGGCAATTTCATATGAATCCCATCTAGGCAAAGGGATGCTTCGCGGAATTTTTTTTGGCCAGTATCTCCGATACCGCTGGATTCTTAGCTGCGGCACGCTCGATGGCCAGTTTTGTAGCTTGATAGTTATATTCGTAGATCTTTTTCTTGTCTTTTGCATCCCACTCTAGGAACACGGATACGATTATCATCAGATCCTCGGCCAGCTCCTGGGGCAGGGTCCCTTCCGCCACGCAGTCCATTACTGCCTTGGCCACAGCCGCCTGGGCGGGGCCGAAGATGAGTAGGGCCTGTCCGGCACCCTTGATGGTGACCTTGTTTACCATGAGGGTAAAGGGCTTGGCGGGCAGATTGGGCTCCAGGACGGCCAGCAAGGGAGTATGCCCCCTGGCGGGCGAGGCCAGGGCACTGACAAATGCCTGCTCGACGTAGCCGCCTTTGGGTCCAATTACGAGATCGATATGGGCGATCTCCGGCCCCTCTCCCACCAATGCCTCTCCGATCAGTACGCTATCAAAAGGTTTCATCATACATCTAACCTTAGATTGGTATTCATATAAATTTGTAATCTATGCCCGCCGGGAAATCCAGCCTTTCCGCCTTTGCATCAAATCCCTTTTGCCAAAAAATATATCATCATAATGCGCTGCAAGATGGGACAATGCGAATACTTGTAGTCAACAACTATGGACAGTTCAATCACCTCATCCGGCGCGCCATCCGGGAGAAGGTGGACACAGACCTCATCTCCAACCAGACGCCTCCGGAGAAGATCGACGCCGACGGCCTCATCCTGGGAGGCGGTCCCACTCTGGAGCGCGCCGGGCGCTCTGCGGATTATCTGCGAGATCTGGATATCCCCATTCTGGGAATTTGCCTGGGCATGCAACTGATGGGCACCACCTTTGGGGGAAAAGTGGTTGCAGGCAGCATGGGCGGCTACGCAAAGGTGGAGGTAGAGGTCCTCAAGGAAGACGACATATTGAGGGGCCTGCCGCAAAAGTTCAAGACCTGGGCCTCGCACATGGACCAGGTGTCGGAGCTTCCCCTGGGTTTTGAAATCCTGGCCAGGTCGAAAGTCTGCAAAATCGAGGCCATGAAGCACCTGACAAGGCCGCTGTACGGCGTGCAGTGGCATCCCGAGGTCGTGCATACCGAGTATGGCCAGGAGCTTTTCGACAATTTCATTGCGCTATGCAAGAGATGAGAGAAGATAGGATTGCTGGGCTGAAAGAGGCTTTTTTGGCAGCGAAAAAGCTCTCCCCGACAAAGCTGGCCGCCCGGATACAGAGAATCGGATTTCACTGCCTGAAGTGCGGGGAATGCTGCCGGGGAGAGGACAACAGCGTGGTCGTCTTTCCTCTGGAGATAAGACGCATCCAGATAGCCACGGGCCTGGAGTGGCTCGACGTTGTCAGCCCGCCAAACGAGGGTGAGTGGGACAAAGACGGCTGCTTTCACACCCTGGAGTGGAGGCTGAAAAAGGAGGGCGGTTCCTGCCGATTTTATCAAAACGGCCGCTGCTCTGTCCATCGTGCCCGACCCATGCTATGCAGCACCTACCCCTTCTATCTGGACCGCAGCGAATTGATGTGCTCGGAGTGCCGGGGCCTGGGTGGCAGGATCGAGTCCGACGAAGCGGACAGGATGGCAGAGCAGCTCATTATGCGCTACCTCTTCGAGATCCAGGAGGCCATCGCTCTCCTGGAAAGATACCGGGACTTCGAGCGGGGCGAGGCCGGAAAGGACGGCAGGTACATCGTGCACGACAGCGAGGGGGAGCACAGGATCGTGGGCGGAGAGCTGCTGGGATGATATCCCTAAATCCGATTCTCTCGTAAAATGATGTAGGAGGGAGATCGATGATATCACTCACCGTCTATTCCTAATATTTCACTCCAGATTTTTATAGATGTAATATTCCAATTCGTCTGACCCTTCTGTCCTTATCATCAAAGGATATGCAATCTCCATCTCAATGTCCTTTTCCAGCACAATGGTTGCTCCAATATTGATCATGGTTATGGTCTTTTCATCACCATCAACATCTTCAACCGTCATCACTCCGAACTGATCGGTTGGATTGACAAAAAAAGGCTCCTCAGAGATCTGCCACAGGCCGTCGGCGGCCAATGCAGCCTCATCACCATCCAGCTTCACATCGGCCACATGCAGGGCGATGATCACCAGTCCTGCAACATCGCCAACATCCTTCTGATAGCAATAGGTCTGGTTGGAGATGGAGTCACTGGATCGGAAGCTCACTGCCTTGCTCTCGATATAGGATCCATCCTGGAACAACTGCAAAACGACCTTTTTGTCCTGCATATCGATATCTGCAATGGATAGGAGATAGCCTTCACCCAGCTTCAGGGGCTCGCTCCAGGTGATATTGCATCTTCGATTATCGTCCTTGAGAATCCTGGCCAGCTGATATGAATGCAGCAAGCATCTCTTCTGCAAGGAGAGTGACCTCTGCCAGGGGACCTGATCGTCTATTGGCCGGCTGGAGTTCAAGAGAAGGCCGACGCAGTAATCCTGAGTAAGGAATCCCATGCGGTAATAATCACCCCAGCCGGAAAATTTGAAAGGCACAAATTGCGCTTTAGTAGCATAAACAAGGCCATAAGGCGCGGCTCCGCTCAGCCTGTTGACCTGGTCTATGCGAGATGATATCTCTTCCCCGTCCAGGAGCACCGCAAAATTTCGATTTGTCCAGTTGAAGTCTCCCCTGGCTGCACCGCTGCGCACCTCCAGGCGGGATTTCTGGCCAACGGTCAAGGAGAGTGTCCGTCCTCCCATAAGGGCATATCCGCCCGGTTCCACCAACCATTGCATCTGCACCTGGTGCATTCCCGGCTTCAGCCCTTCCTGGACAAAGATGAAGAAACGAGAGCCGTTGTACCCTCCCATGGCAAAGGATAACTGAGGCGGACTGGCAGGCAAACCGTCTACCAGAGCGCGCAATTCGACCTTCTTTCCCTTAGAGGCCTGCACATCTCCGCTGAAGGTTATCTTCAAGCTGCGTTCTGCTTCATTGCAAATGGCACTGGACATATCCGATATATTGGCCCAACTGGCAGATGCGGTCGATATCATGGTTGCAGGTTTGGCGGATGTGGACTTGGCGGCCAGACCCATTGCAGATCTCGGCAGGTCTCCTGCTGATGGTGATGCCAAGATGGACAGGGTCCTATCTCCCAGAGAGGCTGTACCCCCATTTTCAATCAGCCACTGGATACGTAAAGAATGAATCCCTTCGCTCAGGTTCTTCTTGATGAAAACAAAGGACCGAGTTCCAGTATAGTCCTCCAGCCGCCCGGCGCAGAAGGGGAACATGAGGGGCTCGGCAGGTCTGCCGTCTACCAGAGCTCTAATATAAAAATTTTTATCGATTTCGCTGTCTCCCTCCCCGCTGAAGGTTATCTCCAGATCGCTATCCTTTGCAGTGTCTATTTTCTGTATCATGTCCGGAATATCCGACCAGCGAGAGGAGGCGGTGGAAACATCAGGATTATCAGGTCCGCCCAGAGCAGTTTTAACCGCCAGGCAACTCCCCAGGGAAGACACTGGAACAGAAAGAACAGATAATGACCAGTTCCCCATATAGCCCCTTCTTGTAGCGCCCCATTGAATCCGGATCTGATGAGGGCCGGCGGGAAGATTTTCCCGGGTAAAGGTGTAGGAATTCACTCCCTTGTAAGCCCCGTAGGCAAAGATGATGTGCGGCGGATCGGCTGGTTGATCATCCACTAGAGCCCGAAGGGTGAGCATCCTGTCATTATCCCAGTGTGAGTCGCCAGCTTCTTCATCGGTCCAGGCTTCGCCGCAAAAGGTTAATGATAGATTGCTGTTCTCTGCTGTGAAGATGGTGGCCTTCGCATCAGGCAGATCGGAATAACCTCTCGATTGGGATATGCTTTCCCATCCATTCGCCGCAGCTTTTACAAAAAGCGATCCATGATCCTCATCCTCCTCATCAGGTTCTAATACTGGCAGTGAAATCTCCGTGCTGTTCTTCGCATTTTTATTATCGGTTACGGTCAGCCTGACCCTGTATGGTTTACTCTCTCTGTAGGCATGATATTCAATCATGCGGGAGGAGGTTTTTCCATCGCCGAAATCCCAGTAATATCCCTTTATGCTGCCGTCAAAATCCTGGCTGCCTTCGGCACTGAACCTCACCGGCTCATTGACCTTGGGCTGCTTTGGTTCCCAGGAGAAGGTTACCATAGGAGGCTCATTGGCAGGTCTCATATACTGCTTTCCTGAATCGGTCCTCAGAAGAATTGGCATGTTCTTGGCCTTATCCTCAGGGGGTCCGCCAGGATAGGTAGTATTCCAGTCCAGATTGAGCCAGACCTCTCCGGTTTGCGGATTGGGTTTATCATATTTTATATCGTTCTTGTTATAATTTTTTCTAAGCCAGCGAATTATCCGATTAATGCTCTCGTCGTCTGCTCCCCGCCGTCCCAGATAAACCTCGGCATAGACATGCCCACCCCGGCCCGCCGGATCCTCGGCCATGACGATCCTGGTGGCCCCACCTATGGACTCGATCATGGCGCACATGAGGATGGCAAAGTCATCGCAATCTCCCACACCGGAGCGCACCGGACTGGCGTTCTTGCCCATTTCCAGAGTCAGATTGGCATACTGGAAATAATCCAGGCCCCGCCAGTCTGATATGTAGCTCCAGTTTCCTATCAAAAAACTATAAATAGCACAGATCTGGTCGATATTTGTCGCTCCTGGATAGGTAGAGGCAAGCGCGCCCGCCTTCTGGCGTACCTTGTCCCCTCTGCCCGCTTCCAGCCTCTCTTCCACAGCTTTCTTGATCGTCTCGACTTTGCGCTCTTGCTCATAATAGGCGTCGCTTTCCTCCGGTCCGTCGGCCATGGTAAATGAAACGATCTCGTAGGGATTGTACGAGGAGAAAATGATATCCCGGACCAGACTTTCATTATCCTCGGCGCCAGAGTCTTCTGCGCTGGCGCATGTTATCCAGAGGATAAATACGAAAAAAAAGAGGAACGGCTTATGAAACATCATAAGACCTTGACCTCAACAGTTTCAGTTGTGTTCCCGTCCTCGTTCACTCCCGTCAGGATATAGACAGTGGTCTTTGTTGGAGTGACCTTCTTCTGACCGTTCTTGGAGACCTTTCCTACCCCCGGCTCGATGAAAACGCTGGTGGCTTTGGAGGTACCCCAAAAGAGGGTGGTGGACTGGCCAGCATTGATGACCTCCGGGTTGGCAGAGAAGTTGAAGATCGAGGGAGGAAGCGGCCCAACCGTCACAGTGACATTTCGCTTTTCTCCGGAACCCATGCTGCAGAGCCCCAAAACGCCAAGGGTGTAGGTGGTGATTTCCTTTGGCGATACAGCTACCGATCCGCGGCTACCTGCTATCCACCCCAGAGACGATATGCCCGCTCTGCCTGTAAACGATGTATTCCAGCGCAAGGTTGTGCTCTCCCCTTCATCGATCCGCTCCGGATCGGCGAGGAACGAGTTGATGACCGGCTGCTCCCCCGATACCGCCAAATCCAGCTCGCGCTCTACCGTTCCCCATTCGTTTTCCGCTTTTAAGGTATAAACCGTCGTCTTTTTCGGGGAGACGCTGGTGCTTCCCTCATCGGCAGTAACTTCACCCACATCAGGCTGTATTTCCACCCTGGACGCGCCTGAGACATTCCAGGACAGATCATAGGTTTGAGAATATCTGCTGGAGGCACATGCCAGGTTGGAGAACATATTTATCACCGGCAACCCTACAATGATATTAGAGGACGTGTGATTTTCTCCGCCTTTATCGTCTCGCACCAGGAACGTAGCCTTATGAGGGCCTCTTTTCATATATTCATGATAGGCGATCGGTCCCCTTGCACTGTATTCATCGCCGAAGTCCCATTTGTACTCAGAAATATCTTCCTTTTTCACTGCCCGAAAGGTGATCCTATCTCCAGGTTGCGGATTTTCCGGAGAGAACGAGAAGAGGGCCTTGGGGGGCTCGTTGACCTTCAGAGTGGTGATATTTATCCCCTGCGCCCCTTTGCTGTCGTTGACCGTGAGAACTACCTGATAAATGCCGCCCTGGGCATAGGTGTGATCGACTTCGATCCCGGACGAAGTGCTGTCATCGCCCCAGTGCCACATGTAATCCTTGATATTATTATCGACATCGCGACTCAGAGAGGCATTGAAGGATATGGGGGCACCTCTATAGAGCTGCATGGCACGTTGAGAATAGGAGAAAAAAGCTTGCGGCGGCTCATTGGCAGGCTGCATGGGGGACCTGGATACTTCGGATCTCAGGATGAGCGGCATGTTCTCTGCTTTCTTCTCCGGCGGGCCGCCTGGGTAAGTGGTATTCCAGTCCAGGTTGAGCCAGACCTCTCCCGTCCTGGGATCAGGGATATCGTATGCAATATCAGGACGGTCATAGGTCCTCCTCAGCCATTCGATTATGCGGACGATATTTTTGTCGTCCTGGTTCACCTTTCCCAGATAAACCTCGGCGTAGACATGGCCGCCCTTGCCTGCCGGATCTCTGGCCATCACAATCATGGTGGCTCCGCCAATGGACTCGATGAAGGACGACATGAGGATGGAGAAGTCATCACAATCCCCTACGCCGGACCGGGCGGGACGAGCTTTTTTGCCGATATCCAATGTTAGATTGGCATACTGGAAATATTCCATGCCGTGAGGATCGGAGATATAGCTCCAGTCGTTTCGTGCATAATTGTAAATGGAACAGATCTGGGCGATATTCGTGCCTCCCGGGGAGCCCGCCACCAAGGCCGCCGCCTCTCTGCGAATGTTATCGATATTCCCCATGTCCAGTCTTTTCTCAATCTCGGACTTAATCTCATCCACCTTGCGTTGCTTCACCTCATAAGAGACTGCATCCTCCCCGGAGCCTTCGGCAACGGTAAAGCCGATCAGCTCGGTGGCATTGTACTCACGGAAAGGTGTGTCCTGGCGCTGGTAGGTATCGTTGCCGGCTGAGGCCTCCGTGCAGAGCAGAAGCAATGAGAAGAGCATCAGAAATGGTAAAGAAAGGTTTTTCATAATCGTCTCACCGGTCTCACTTTTTTTATATATCTTTATATCTTTTTAAAAACCAGATATGGCGGCTCATAAAACTCCAGCTCCCTCTTATATGCTATAGCCTTCAGATAGCTATCCAATGCCTCCTGATAAGCCAGGCGGGAGGCCGGATTGTGCAGATCCTCCATATCAGGCATTAAAATGGCGTATCTATTGAACCAAGCTTCGGCCAGCTCCGGATCTAGCTCCAGGGAGCGATTGAAGCACTGAAGTGCCTGCGACGGATCATTACGATAAAGGGCAACGCCCTTGTTGTACCAGGGCTCAGCGGCTGAAGAGTTGATGGATATAGCCTGCTTGAAGGATTGAAGAGACGCGTTCAGGCAGCACAGCTCTCCCAGCAGTACTCCTCGATTGTTCCAGCCGACCATATTGCTGGAATCATTGGCCAAAATCTGGTCATACCGGGAGATTATGGAGTCATAGCTGCTGTTTAGAGAACAGCTGCAATTGGATCCGGGCGCTGCCTTATGAAGGTCCCCTTCCAACTCATAAATATAATCAACTGCGTCATCCTGCAGATCCAGGGCCTCCAGGCTGGAGATCTTGTCGCAGCAGCTCACAACTTTTTCATAGCATTCGCGGGTTCTGGTCAGATCCTTTTTCTTGCTGAAGCAGGAGCAGTTTTTATAAAGATTGCTGGCATATGACATATTAGGTTTCATGTCGGAATCGAGAACTGCCGCTGCTTGCCCGCATGATCTATCTTCCTGCTCCTCTTTGGCGGAAGAAGAGTTTGAAGGTTCGGCACAGGTCACGGAAATCAAAAGGAATAATGAGAGAAGCGTTATCTGCCAGAATTTCATGATAGTTAAATGCAATTCAAGAGTATATAGTTTTTCATTTTGGCCGGAACAAGAGAGGCAGGATTGCCGACTGCGGCGAAGAGACGGCAACATTTAAAAGTCCGGGAGGATCAAGCATCATTCGCAGAAAACGTGCAGGTTTGGATGGTCCCCATGAAAAGCGACAAGCTATGGATGGCATTGATCATTCTGTTGCTCCTAACTCCCTCCGTCGCCAGCATCCCATCAAGCGTTATCCTGGATCAGATCGATAATTGCGCGCCGGTGGCGCTGGAGGGTGTGCAAATAGAGGGTGATCTAATCCTTGCCGGGCTCAAGCTTTGTGAAAAATGCTGCAACGGCAGCCATAAGCCAGGAGATGTCCCGGTAAACTCGAATATCAGCATCAGCAACTCCACATTCCAGGGCAAAGTTAACCTGGAAGGGGCGCGCTTTCAAAGGACCGTGGAGATGAAAGGCAATGTATTCTTGGGAGAGACAAGCTTTAAGGATGCACAATTTTTTCAGAACTGCAGCTTTGACCGCTCCTCATTCCCCAAAGGTGTGGATTTCTCCGGCTGCGATTTCTGGAAACAGGCAGCATTCGAGAGCGCCAGGCTCGCGGAAGCCTCCTTCAAAGATACCAACTTCTCAAGGGACGCTAATTTTGGACGATCAACCTTTGCAGGATATGCCAGCTTTGAGAATGCGGCCTTCTATAAAACGGCCAGCTTTTACGAAGTGCAATTCCTGGGAGAGGCCTATCTGAGAGGGGCAAAGTTTTATGGCAATAAGGCCAGGTTTGCCGGTGCAGCCTTTAATGGCGTCACGAGCTTTTCCGAGGCACGATTTAATGAGGCAATATTCAACATGGCTCGATTCGCCAGTGAGGCGCGCTTCATGAATGCCAGCTTTCTGGGAAAGGCCAGTTTTCTGGGCACCGATTTCGAAGGAGAGGCCCTTTTTTACAGAGCAAACTTCAGCTCTCAAATAGATCTCACAGCATGCACTTTTCAGCGGCTTTTTCTGCACTGGAATGTTATCAGAGAAAGGTTGAAGGTGGACGGCAATGGAGAGATCTTTAAGAAGATGATTGAGAACTACAAAAGATTGGGATGGCTTGCCGACAACAGCGAATGCTATATCGATCAAAGACACTGGATTATGGAGAAGAAGCCCTGGACAGACCCTAGCAAAGCCGCAGATATCTTCCTGGAGAGCTATTGCGGCTACGGCAGCAGACCGGAGCGAACCTTATGCTGGATCATTCCGGTTATCATCTTTTTCGGCCTGGTTTATTGGAAGAACGGGGGCATTGTGCGCATCAAAAAGCCAGATCTAGACAGCGGCAAGGTCAAAATCATGGCCAGAAAAGAAGGAGATGATGCTTATCAGATAGAGTTTATCGTCCCTCCTCCGGAAAAAGATAAATCGCGAGCCAAATCCTTGCTCAGATCCCTCTGGTTCAGCTTCCTCATCTTCTCCCGCCGGGATACATGGGAGATGCACGCAGATGGCGAAATGGGACGCTGGATGGTCTGGGAGCGCCGTTTGGGCCTGGTGCTATTCACGATCTTCACCTATTATGTGGGTAAGCTGTTTCTCTCCTACTTCACTCCTTCCCCTTGAGCCCCCGGACGGCAATCTCCCGCAAGAGATCGCCCGCTGGTAGCCGAGCGCCAGGGCCACGCGGGACGGGGCGCGATCTGGAGGCAGCAGTGCAGGAGCTTCTGCAACTGTGGTTGAATAGTCGTTAGCTGTTGGTTATATATCCAAATGCCATTGAATAAAGAAATAGCTTTATATGGAAACATATAACATTTTATCATGTGGTGCATGTAGCGAGGTTCAGAAGAAGGACTCAGATTCATGACATACCTTGAACGGTTTCAGAATACAATATTGGCCCTCTTGACCTGGACAATGACTCTTGTAACTTTTGTAGCCACTTTGGATGTGATCTACACCCTGGCCAAATACCTAATATTGCCTCCCGTAAGCCTGCAGATCAACGAGCTATTGGGCTTTTTCGGAAGCATCCTATTGGTGCTCGTCGGAGTGGAGCTTTTGGAGACCTTCAAGACCTTTCAACGAGACAAGACGGTTAATGTCCTGAGTGCATTGCTGGTGGCCTTGATCGTTATAGCCAGGAAAGTCATCCTCATGGAGATAAACGACGGTACGAATGATATGGGACTGCTCGGGCTTTCGGCAATCATAATATCGCTATCTGTGGGGTACTATTTAATCAAGAGAAGCGAATCTATCGAAAAATGATCAGGTCTTCGAGACTGGCCGGGAGCTTGAGGGCCTCGGCCTGTGCCAGGGCCACCTCTGTCCTCTCCTTGCTAGTCTCTGCGTCTCCCGGCAGGCCGCTTGATAGGTGCTTGTCGGCCTTCTGCATAGCCCTACATGTCGTCATATGAGTAATCGCAGAATCCATAACATAAGAATCCACGCATTTCCTTTAAATCCGAGATCTCCTTCTGAATCATCTCGTTGATGCTCACTGAATTATAGCTTCCAGTCAGATCAAAATAAACATATCCACCTTTGACGAAGATGTCCTTGCCCAGCAGTCTGCTTTTAAGATCATCCATCAGATAGGCATACTGTTTCTGATTGAGCCCGGAAGCGTCCACATCCGCCAGGTTAAAAGTATTATTTCCTATCAGAAGGCTGGACGGAGAAATAACATTCGTTATAGTGCCCTGCATATCGAAGTATGATGCATGCAGCAGCAAAATAACGGGAATTAGTGCAAGAGCGTTCATAAAGAGCTATGCAGTAATCCTGGTAATATAAATGTATTTCCCACCCATCGGTCATCGGTTAAGGAAGATGCAATACAAGAAGCTCAACCTGAGTATCATCAACAGCTCTGGCTCCTACCTTGCGAGTCAGTCCCAGAAGTTCAAGATTTATTTCATGATGATAGGTTGATCTCAGAAGCTAAAAAAAGCTTTCGAGAGATAATATTATTCTTAACATCTAGGTCTTTCCTTCTCAGATCTAATCAGATCAATGGCGAAAAATTTTTAAAGCCCCAGACCAAAGGATCTTTTTGATTCCATGATAAAAAAAACCTGCTCACCACGATTCATTCTCCTGGCCCTCCCGGCTGTTCTGCTCTTTGCAGCGCAGGGCAGCTCTCAATTCATCGAGGCCGGCGCCATTCCCCTATTTGGCTACCAAATCGTCAATGTCTATCCCCATAGCAGCCTCTCATGCACTCAAGGCCTGGTATATGACGAAGGAGTGCTCTACGAGGGGACGGGGCTGTACGGGCGATCAACGCTACGTCGCGTCGATCTGGAAACGGGCCGCGTTCTGCAACAGACCAATCTGAAGAGCACCTTATTCGGGGAGGGCGTAGCCCTCTGGAAAGACCGGATCATTCAGCTCACCTGGCAGTCGGGCCTGGGCCTGGTCTATGGCAAAGAGAATCTGACAGGGATCGGCAACTTCAGTTACCAGACGGAGGGCTGGGGCATAACCTCTGACGGCAAGAGGCTGATCATGAGCGATGGCACAGACATCCTGCACATTCTTGATCCTGAGAGCTTTGCGGAAAAGGGACACATAAAGGTCACAGCCAATGGCACGCCGCTTAAAGGCCTAAATGAACTGGAGTATATCAAAGGACAGATCTATGCCAATGTCTGGCCTACAAACTGGATAGTGATAATATCTCCCGAGAGCGGCGAGGTGAAAGGCAAAATAAATTTGCAGGGGATCTTGCAGGAAAATGATATTCAGGGCAGTAACGTGGATGTGCTGAACGGCATTGCTTACGATGCGAAAGAAGATAGGCTATTTGTGACCGGAAAGTTGTGGCCGAAGCTCTTCGAGATCAAACTGATGCCGGAAGTAGGTAGCGATTAGATTGGAATTGGAAAAAGAAACAGGGAAAAAATTTGCGATCGGCCCGGTGAATTGCTAATCTAGTCATCTCCCTCGTACTTGAAGGAGAGCCTGACCTTGGCCCTGTACTCAGCGATCTTTCCATTCTCCAGCCGGACATCCAGCTCCTTGACCTCAGCGATGCGAAGGTCTCTCAGGCTTTTGGTAGCCCTGTCAACAACGGTTTTAACTGCCTCTTCCCAGCTCGTTTTGGAAGTTCCCACCAGTTCTATTATTTTGTATACATCTCCGTCTGACATATCTCTATCACTCCTATTATTCTAAATTATACTTAGGCGTTTCTCATTGATATATTTTCCTAAGAAGGGCAGCAAAAACCTGAAATAATATCCAGCCACCTTTTGGCCAGCAGCAAGGAGATGCCGATCTTGAGCAGGAGTATTGAAGATATGCCGGCAGGCAATGACCGGGCCGTGGGAATCGATGATCTATCCGTTTATGTGCCCAGGCTCTTTCTTCCCCTGGCCGGAGAGTTCTCCACAAATCGAGGCATCGATCCCGGCAAGTTGATTAAGGGAATCGGCATTGAACGCATGGCCGTCCCCGATGCGCATGAGGATGCGGCCACCATGGCTGCCATGTCTCTTTTGGATCTGATGAGGCGAGCTCGCCTTCGCCCGGAAGGGATCGGCAAAATCTACGTGGGAACGGAGTCGGCCCTGGACGAGGCCAAGGCCATGGGAACCTATGTCATCGGCATGCTGGAGAAGATCTACGGAAAGGGCTCCTTTCAAGAATGCAGTACAGTTGAATTTAAGGCTGCCTGCATCGGAACAACCTTTGCCCTGGAGAGCCTCAGCTACTGGGTGGCTCTGGAAGAAGAAGGCAAGGTGGGCATTGTCATAGCCTCGGATGTGGCCAGGTACCCGCTTCGCTCATCCGGAGAGTACACGCAGGGTGCAGGCAGCGTGGCCCTGCTGGTAAAAAAGAATCCCCGGCTGCTGGCCTTAGAGCAGATCTACGGCTCGTTCACCAGGGATGAGAACGACTTCTTCCGGCCTGTGGGCTGCACAACTGCGATTGTAAACGGTAAACACAGCAATCAATGCTATCTGGATGCCATGCAGGGGGCTTTCGATTCATTTGCCGCCAAAGCAGTGAGAAAAGGGGCAATAACTCCTGATGCTGGCGAGTGCATCACAGATTTCATAGATCATCTTCTCTTTCATATTCCCTATCCCAGAATGGTCGAATACGCTTCGGCAGCAATCTTCAGGCATGACTGGAGACAAAGCCGCAACTGCAGCGAGATCGAACAGGAGTTAGGACGAGAGCCAAATGCCCGAGAGTATGAAGATCTCGGAAAATATCAAGCGGCAGAGGCGGACTATGCCCGGCGCTTCGCTAAGTCAAAGCATTTCTTGCAGGCATTCGTGGCCAAAGTCAGGAATACGGCCACGTTCTCCCGCCAGATAGGAAACATCTATACCGGATCAATCTACCTGGGCCTGGCCAGCCTTTTGGAAACAGAGAAAATCCATGCGGGGGAAAGATTATGCTTCGGAGCCTACGGCAGCGGATGCTCGGCCCTCGTATTCTCGGCCATAGTGCAGCAGCAGGCCGGCTCTGTGCCTTTGCGAGGTCTGGTAAAGAGGCTGCAGGAGAGAAGGCAGATATCGCTGCAGGATTATGAGAAGCTTCACGAAGGAAAGATGGAAAAGAGCGTTGTCATGCCTTGCAAAGAGTTTGCCCTGGCCAGGATAGATCATCAGGGATACAGGCATTATGAATATGTGGAATGATATGGTAGCAGCGCCGGGCAGTCCCATAGATGTGCAGTCCCGAAAACTTTGACTTTTTATACCCATCAATTGTTCATGGGAAAGAAGAATAAAGTTGTAAAGCTAAATATCATTCGGGCCAAAAAGAGAGGCGAGAGCACCAAAAGAATCGCGGAGGATATGAAGTTGAGTCCGTCCTCTGTGAAACGTGTCTGGATGCACTGGACGAAAACCAGGATGCATGTGAATTAGGTACGAACGCAAGCACAGCCTGTCCATGATGCATCTGGATTGGCATACCAGGAACATGCTCAATACTATGATCGGGCAATAGTCAGTATCTCAGCTAGCCTCGGCATGGCAAAAGAATTTGAATAAATATCGTGCATATATTGAAAGAAGCTCACACCAAGTTTTCTGCACGTATCCTTAATCGATACAAGCTCGTTATAACCATAAGACTTGAAGATGAGGGCTTCGAATTATCTAAAGATGATCGATACTCTGGCCGTGACCATTGCCATCAGGACTTCAGCAAGGAGATCGCCAGATTCGTGGGCAATCAAAATGTGACAAACATGCTCTTTTGCATATTCATACTATTAATATCAGCCTTTGTAATAGCCAATACGACGATCATGGTGGTGAGCAGGCGGAAAAAGGAGATGGTCTTTGCCCTGGCCCTCAATCTCATCTCTGGAATTTATCCGGCCTACTCGGCCGCGAGACTTGATCCCGTGGAGGCGATAACAAGTGAGTGACGACATAATTGTGCTCAAAGACCTGAGCAAGATCTATGGAAACGGCGTAGAGGTACGGGCCTTAGACGGAGTCAGCGTCAAAATCAAGGCGGGCGAGTTCGTGGCCATTGTGGGCCCCAGCGGCAGCGGAAAGAGCACGCTGCTCAACATGATAGGCCTTCTGGACACGCCTAGCCGAGGCCGGATCTTTCTCAAAGGGATAGATGTCAGCCGGGCCAGCCCGGAAGAGCGGGCCAGGCTTCGTAGTCATGAGCTGGGATTTGTCTTTCAGTACCATCACCTCATCCCGGAGTTCTCAGCCTTAGAGAACATCATGATGCCCATGCTCATCGCCAAAAAAGGCCGGGCTGCCGCCAAAGAAAGGGCCCTGGAACTACTGTCTGCGGTGGGCCTGGCCGATCGACGGGACAATCGGCCCAATCAGCTCTCCGGCGGCCAGAACCAGCGAGTAGCCG
>JAPKYC010000159.1 GCA_026394505.1 Methanothrix sp. | reverse complement strand
GGCGGGGCCGGCATCCAGGCGGACCTTAAGACGTTCTGTGTCCTGGGACTGCATGGAACCTGCGCCGTCACCGCCATTACTGCCCAAAACACCCTGGGAGTGCAACGGGTCTATGGCCTGGAACCCGAGATCGTAACGGCGCAGATGAGGTCGATCACCGATGATTTCTCCATTGCCTTTGCCAAAACGGGCATGCTCCACTCCGATAAGATTGTGACTGCGGTGGCCCAGCACCTGCGGATGACAGGTATCCCCTTCGTCTTAGACCCGGTGATCGAGGCGGAAGCGGGCGGCAGGCTGCTTCGACCTGAGGCGGTAGAGGCGCTAAAAGCATATCTCATTCCACTGGCAACGGTAGTAACTCCCAATATCTTCGAGGCCCAGGCTCTGACAGGAATAGAGGTTCGCGATAGAGACAGTGCAAAACTCGCCGCACATGAGATCTTGCAGCTTGGGCCGAAAGCGGTAATCGTTAAGGGCGGACACTTGTACTGCACCGATCTCCTCATGGAAGGTGATGAGGTCATCCTTTTGCCGGGGGAGAGGGTGGCAGGGGGCAACCATGGCGTAGGATGCACCTACTCTGCCGCATTAACCTCATTTCTCGCCCTGGGCAGTCCCCTGAAAGATGCGGCCCGCCAGGCCAAGGAGTTCGCAGAAAGGGCGCTTCTCGGCAGCATGCAAGTGGGAAAGGGCGTAGGTCCGGTCAACCAGGCAGCGGCAGGCGGCGAATTGCAGCGGCCATGAACTTCGCTAGACAAGCGGTAAGGACAACCCCCTGGGACAGGAAGATATAAATTGGTGGGGCAAGGATGCACAAAGAATTGCTCTAGCTGGAGTGTTGATTATGGGAAGCGTAAAACCTAGTTATATCAAGAATTTCGCGATGGATCTGTTGAGAACCTACGAAAGCTCATTTAGCCCTGACTTTGAACAAAATAAGCTAAAGGTGTCTGAGTATACAGACATTAAAAATAAGACTATACGCAATCGTGTGGCAGGATATATTTCCAATGTAATGCGGCAGAGACGCACTCGCCGAGGCGAGGTCGAGATCGATGCTTAAAGGCGTGTTTCCCGCTATAATCACGCCGTTTCTAGAAGATGAAAGCCTGGATGAGGAGGGGCTGAAGAAGAACATTGAGTACCTGAATAAAACGGGCATAGCAGGCATTGTTCCCTGCGGCACAACTGGTGAGTCGGCCACGTTAACCTTTGAGGAGCATAAAAGGGTGGTGGAGATTGCCGTAGAATCTTCCAAGGTGCCGGTTATTGCAGGAACGGGCTCAAACAATACCCGTGAGGCTTTGGAGCTGACGCTCCATGCGGCCAACGCAGGTGCATCTGCCGCTTTGTTGATCACGCCTTACTACAACAAGCCCAATGACCGGGGTATGTTCGAACACTTCAAGACCATAGCCGAGAAGTGCGACATTCCCATTGTGCTCTATAATATTCCCAAGAGAACCGGAATCGATCTCAAGCCGGAATTGGTCGCGAAACTGTCTAGGGTGAAGAATATCGTGGCCATAAAAGAGGCCAGTGGGAGCCTTTCTCAGCAATCCCAAATCATCGAGCAGACCCGGGGCAGCGACTTTGTCCTCCTCTCGGGAGATGATGATCTGACCCTGCCCACCATGTCTCTGGGCGCCAAAGGTGTGGTTTCCGTGGTGGCCAATGTGGCACCCAGAAAGACAGTGGCCATGGTGGACGCTATTTTGAAGGGCGACTTCGAGAAAGCCAGGTCACTGCACTATGAGCTTGCCCCCCTGGTACGGGCCATGTTCCTGGAGACAAATCCCATTCCCGTGAAGACCGCTCAAAAATATCTGGGGCGGGCCGGCGGACCAATGCGTCTTCCTCTGGGGCAAATGGCTCCGGAGAAGGAGTTGATCTTAAAGGAGATCCTGGAAAGGCTGGGCGAGAGAGCATGACGCGCATAGCCATAGCCGGTGCCCTGGGACGCATGGGCACCCTGATCATCCAGGAGGCGGCCAAGGCGAAAGACATGCAGCTCGTGGCCGGATTGGATGCAGTTGGGGCGGGAAAGGTCCTCCCAGGCGGCATCATCGTTAAAGACGCGGCTGAGCTGGAGTCGGTCTTGAGGGAGAGCAAACCGGATGTGCTCATCGATTTTACCATTGCCAAAGGGGCGGTAAATAACGTATGCACAGCGGCAAACCTCGGAATTGATCTCGTCGTGGGAACTACCGGCTTTTCTCCAGAGCAGCATACTCAGATGAAAAAAGCCATAGAAGGCCATGTGGCCGCAGTCATAACCCCCAATTTCAGCATGGGTGTAAATGTATTCTGGAAGCTTGTAGCCGATGCGGCGGCAGCGCTCAAGGACTACGACATCGAGATCATTGAAGCCCATCATAATCAGAAGAAAGATGCCCCCAGCGGCACGGCTCTGGCCACAGTGCAGGCGATAAAGATGGCTCTGGGGGAAAAAGAGGTCGTGTATGGCCGGGAAGGCGTCATGCCGCGAGGAAGAGAGATTGGAGTGCATGCTGTACGCGGTGGGGATATTGTAGGAGATCACACCGTTCTCTTCGCAGGATCGGGCGAGCGCCTCGAGATAAAGCACCAGGCGCATAGCAGAACCGGACTTGCCAGCGGCGCTGTGCGGGCGGCAGAGTGGGTAGTCGGCAAAGAGCCTGGAATTTACAGCATGGCGGACGTCTTGAAGTCAAGATGAACCAACTTGAGGAGAAGAGCCGTACCCTCATTTTTGAAGGAAAGAGACTGGAACCGGTCTCATTAGAATCCAATATGGTCGGCTTTTGCAGCAAGTGCGATGGTGACTCTGATCTGGAGATTTGCACGGAAAAAGTGAGCGTATCAACAATAGGCAAAGAGAAGCTGGAGGCGGTCTTCACCCAGGCTGAGATCAGGGACATGCTGGCCTGCCAGCAAGGTTTGCCCTATACCCGGCAAAACATCTATCGAGCCCGGGCCAGGTATGAGAAGTTCGAGAAGCTCTTCGGCATAAAGATCGATGTATAACAATTGAATTTACCATGGGTTTCCAGTTTTTGCTAAGTAGCTCTGTGCGTCCTTTGTGAGCTTTGTGATCTTTGTGGTTGAAACGTCGTTAGCCACTGGTTACAACCAATGGCGGACGAAACTGCCACCACAGAGACCCGAGAAGCGCACGGAGGACTCACAGAGGATTCTATTATTCTATTACCCATTCGATACAGCGAGGAGCTTAAGCATTCCTGGCGCTTTCCACCAACTGCTTGGTGGTGACAAAGCTGGCGCCTTTGCCGCCGGCATATTCTACGAACTTCTTGTAGGCATCCAGGTATTCATCCGATCCGGAGACGATATTGGTGAAGACCACGACCATTGGCTCTCCCTTGCTGGCGGACTCATCGAATTTGCTGGCAAGTTGGTTATACCAGTTTGTGCCGTTCAAGCCGGCCGCTTTTGCCGCCCCGTCGTGCATGCGAAATCCCTGGCCCTCGCTCACAGGAACCACGTAGAAGGCAGATCCGTTCATGAGATAGGGCACTATCTTGCCCTGGCTCTCCGGCAGTCCCGTGTCATCTACCAGGTACAATATCTCCAGGTCATCCAGGATCTTGTATTGGCTATGGTTAAAGGAATCGAGCTGTGGTAGGTAGCCGGTCACCTTGGACTGCTTTCCTCCGCAGATATAGTCATCCTCAACATATCTCTTGGTCTTGCGTAGCCTTGCATCCTGATCCTCGAAGGAGACCAAATTTTCGCCCCCGCTCAAGCCACCCATCATCAGTTCATGATTTTCTGTGGAGCCTAGCATAGTGACATAGAGAGGATATACTTTATTAGCAATATCTCCCGTGACGGATATCGAGACGACATGTCCTTTGGAGTCCGCCTCATTGAGCAGATTTATGGTGGAGTTCATCTCCAAATTCTCCTTTTCCGCTTGACTCTTTCCCTCTGCCAGAGGGGACTGCTCCATTTTTATGATCAGATTCAAAACGCCGGTTCCATTCTGTGCAGACGCTCCTGCAAACAGAAGCTGTGCCATTAATAAGGCCAGTCCTACAAAAAACAGCATTCTCTTTATATCCATTTTCCATCCACCTATCTTTTAATTGAGAATTAATACAAATCTTTTAAACTGTTTGTACCTTTCTAACTAATAATACTTGTGGTTGGCAAAAATCAGGATCGTCGCGCATAAAAGGTAATCAAAAATTAATATCATTGTAGAACCATATTTTAATAGCTCTGTTTAATATAAATATAAAAATCTTGTATTGGGACGCAAAGGCGAAAAACATATACAAATTGAACATAAGAAGTTCGAATGTCAATTCAAAAAATATTTAAAAAGTAAAAACAAATATCAATATGTTTGACAAATATATTCTGAAAAATGAAGCGAAAGTTCAAATAGATAAGCTGATTACTAACAATAAGGTTATCTGGATTTGATCTTTGACAGGATGTATCTAATGCTATTGCCGGGGCCTATGAATAGAAGTAGAAAAAAAAGAAAGAATTGCCCATATAATCTGTTCGATAAAAATCGACCTGAAGGCAATAGAAAAGACGTCTCTGATTAAGATAACCGGATGTAGGCAAAAAATAAGGATATGGGAGGAAAAATAATGTCATATCGCAACAAAGCGATAGCTTTAGTAATGCTCTTATCGCTGGTTTACCTGCTTGCAGGATCATCGCTGGGGGCGGTAGCACCCAGCCTTGCTGTAAACCAGCTCGTAACCTCTGGACAGACTGTGACCCTTCAAGCTCCTTCTGGAGATTACCTCTATCAATGGACTGCTGTGACTGGCGGCTCTACCATTGGCGCTGGAACAGCGCGGAGTTTTTCATTTAGAGCTCCCCTGGTGTCTCAGGATGAGGGCTCGAAGGCTGTCACCATCTCGCTGTTCATAAGAACCAAAGAGGGAGGTTGTGTCAATCAAACGAGTACTGATATTAATGTCTATTCCCTGCCGGTTTGCGGCATAGGCGGACCCGGAGAGGTCGGTCCCTATGAAACCGCCACCTACAGCTATACGGGCGGCACAACGGGCAGCAGACTGACATATGTGTGGAATATCGACGGCAAGAATATAGATGGAGCCACTGGGCCAAATGTCGCCATAGATTGGACCCAATACAATCCCATCAATCACACCATCGGCATGACCTTAACCAAGGATTACTCTGATGTGGCCCCCGGTTCAACCAATCCATTCCGCAGCATAACCTGTACTTACAGGACGAATGTCACCTACACTGCGGGAATGGAGGTAGTTAAGACCGCCTCGGAAACTACGGCATCAGTAGGCCAGGCCGTTACCTATACCTATACGGTCCGAAATACAGGAACAATAGGCATAAACTCTCTGACCCTGGTGGATGACAAGCTCGGCACGCTTGCGCCCGCTGCCAGGACGATTCTGCCGGGAGTTTCAACAACCGCAACCAGCACTTACACCATAAAGGAGAGCGACCTGCCCGGGCCCCTGAACAATACGGTAACTGCATCAGGTGTTGAGGACAGGACCAACAAGCCGATTAGTGCCAAAGCCAATGCCACCGTGGCTCTGACCTATAACGCCGCTTTAAGTCTGACTAAAGTGCCCTCCTCTACCACCGCCAAGGTGGGAGATACGGTGACCTACAGGTTCACGGTTACGAACACCGGAAACGTCACAATAAAGGGCTTGAACCTGACGGATGACAAGCTCGGAACCATAAATACCGACAAGAAGGACCTGGCTCCGGGAGCTACTGCATCTGCTTCGGCAACCCATGTCATATTGGAGAGCGATCTGCCTGGACCTCTGACCAATCTGGCCACCATCCAGGGCACGGATAGCCAGAACAAGCCGGTTACGACAACAGCTACAGCATCTATTGCTCTGACCTATACCGCAGGTCTGGCCGTAACCAAGAAGGCATCTTCCGATACCGCAAAAGTTGGAGATACTGTAACTTACCAGTTCAGCGTGAAGAACAACGGTTCGGTCACAATAAATGGACTGGCTCTGAACGACGATAAGCTCGGCGTCATCGCTCTGGACAAGATTTCTCTGGCTCCAGGCGAGACGGCCACGGGATCGACAACGCACATCATCATCGAGACGGACCTGCCCGGACCTCTGACTAATGTGGCCACAGCGACAGGCACAGACAGCCAGGGTGTAGCGGTTACTGGCCAGGCTACGGCCTCGATCACGCTTACCTACACCGCCACTCTGCAAGTAACCAAGACTCCTTCCGCTACAACGGCAAACGTGGGAGAGACCGTCACCTATCAATTCCAGGTGAAGAACGCGGGATCGGTTACTATCAATGCTCTGGCTCTGAACGACGATAAGCTTGGTGTAGTCACCCTGGACAAGAATTCTCTGGCCCCAGGCGAAACGGCCAATGGATCGGCGACGCACTTGGTGGTAGAGACGGATCTGCCCGGACCTCTGACCAACGTGGCATCCGTCTCAGGCACGGACAGCCAGAATAAGCCGGTTACAGGTCAAGCTACCGCCTCGGTCAAGCTTACCTACGCCGCCGCCCTGCAGGTGACAAAGACGCCATCCGCGAGCACGGCTGCCATGGGTGAGACCATAACCTACCAGTTCTCCGTCATGAACACAGGAAATGTAACCATAAACGCACTGACCCTGACGGATGACAAGCTCGGCGCCATCACCCTGAATACCGCCCTGCTGGCTCCGGGCGAGACAGCCACGGGATCAGCGACGCACACCGTCGTCGAGAAGGATTTGCCCGGACCCCTGACCAACGTCGCCACGGCCAAAGGCACGGACAGCCAGAATAAGCCGGTTACGGCTACGGCAACGGCAACGGTCACCCTGACCTATACGGCCAGCCTGAGCGTGGCCAAAGTGCCTTCCAGTACAACGGCCAGGGTAGGAGACAGCATAACCTACACCTACACCGTGAATAACACAGGTAGTATAACCATCAACAGATTGTCTCTGAGCGACGACAAACTCGGTGCAATAACCACAGACAAGACTACACTGGCTCCCGGTGAGAACGCAGTCGGCACCATTACTTACACCGTGCTGGAAGGCGATCTGCCCGGACCGCTCACCAACATAGTCACTGCTGCCGCCACGGACAGCCTGAACCAGCCGGTTACAACTACGGCAACGGCAACGGTCGCCCTGACCTATACGGCCAGCCTGAACGTGGCCAAGGTGCCTTCAAGCACAACGGCCAGGGTAGGAGACCGCATAACATACACCTACACCGTCAGCAACACGGGTAACGTAACTCTCAACGGCCTGACTCTGAGCGACGATAAGGTGGGCACGATAACACCTGCCAAGACCTCCCTCGCTTCGGGAGAGACTACAACCGGAACCGGCATTTATACCGTTCTGGAAACCGATCTGCCCGGACCGCTCACCAACATCGTAACTGTTGCAGCCACGGACAGCCAGAACCAGCCGGTTACAACTACAGCAACGGCAACGGTCACTTTGACCTATACGGCCAGCCTGAGCGTGGCCAAGGTGCCTTCAAGCACAACGGCCGCTGTAGGAGAACAGGTAACCTACACCTACACCGTGAGGAACACGGGTAACGTAACCCTCAACGGTCTGACTCTGAGCGACGACAAGGTCGGCACGATAACACCAGGCCAGACCACTCTCGCTTCGGGAGAGACCACAACGGGAACGGGTATTTACACCGTTCTGGAAAGAGATCTGCCCGGACCGCTCACCAACATCGTAACTGTTGCAGCCACGGACAGCCAGAACCAGCCGGTCACAACTACGGCAACGGCAACGGTCGCTCTGACCTACACCACCAAACTGGAAGTTGCCAAGGTGCCATCGACTACATCCGCAGCCGTGGGAACGACCATAACCTACAACTACACTGTAAAGAACTCAGGAACTGTCACCATCAATGGATTAACCATGACGGATGACAAGCTCGGTACCATCGCCCTGGACGCAAATACACTGGCTCCTGGTGCGGCTGCCAATGGTTCTGCGACTCATCTCATCGTAGAGGCCGATCTGCCCGGACCCTTGACCAACATCGTAACCGTGTCAGGCACAGACAGCCAGAGGAATGCCGCCAGCGCCACAGCAACGGCAACGGTCGCCCTAACCTACACATCCTCGATCAGCCTGGCCAAAACGGCGACTTCAAAATCACCGCTTTGGATTGCTGGCAAAGGCGCAAAGCTTGGCGATGATATTGTCTATACCTATGTCGTATCCAACACGGGTACTACCACGGTTAGCGCAATAAGTGTCATCGATGACAAGCTGGGTCAAGTCACTCTGGACAGGAATACCCTGGCCGTAGGAGAGAAAGCTACCGGCAGCCTGACCCATAAAGTAGTTCAGACTGACATGGGCGAGGAACTTAGCTCCACCATAGTAAATACGGCTACGTCTTCAGGAACCTCCATAGGCAAGCCGATCAAGTCAGACGTGGCGACAGTTACGGCCGGCGTTTACAGGGATGCAATTTCAGCTACCCTGGATTGCGTGTCTTCCAGTGGAGTTGGCGAGTCTGAGAATAGAGATGGCACCTACACCGCCTTCTTCGGCTACAAAAACACCAACAGCGTAGCAGTAAGCCTATCCATCGGAAAGAATAACCGGTTCACTCCGTCACCGGACAGCCAGGGACAGCCCACTACCTTTGAACCAGGAAGCCAGACCGCGGTCTTTGCCGTCGTATTCAAGGGCGATGCTTTAGTCTGGTATCTGGATGGCAAGTCTGTCGAGGCCAACCAGAAATCCCCCGGATGCTCCCAGGCGGGTTGCGGATTGGACGGGCCTTCCGCTCTCTGCAAGAATAAGGAGGAGACCTACAGCTACACTGCAAAAGAGGATACTCAGTTCAAGCAGGACTATGAGTGGTCTATGGATGAGAAACCCCTGGGCTCCGGCAAGAGCATTACCATCTCCGGAAGCAAATTCGAGATGGGAGAACACAAACTCAAAGTGCGGGTAACCAGGAATTACAAAGAAATGGTCTGGTCCAGCAAAGAATGCAGCATGGATGTAAAGGTCATACCGGAACCGTCCGCGGACATATCCATGACGGAGGAGGGATAAAAAAAACTGATGATGCTGTTTAGCACCTGAGCCACTGTGTTCAGGTGCTAAACTTTTATTATTTGAATCGAAGACTATATAATATTCAATTATTTTAAATTGTTTTATATTATAAATGGGGGACAACATAGAAATATATGCGATTATATGCATTACTGAGAAAAAAAGGATAATCAGTCCATTGTCTTGCATAGGTGAATTATGACTGTGATTTGGGCCAGCATCTGCCGTCTCATCCTTCTTGCTTTGATCATGCAGCCTGCTCTCTCTGAGAACTGGCCGGACTGCAAGTTCCAGTGCCAGGCCAATGATGTAACGGTATCAAGGCTGTGGCTGGGCGACGATAGGGGAGACGATCTGTTTTCTGCAGCGCCGGGTGAAAAGCAATCCTGTTATCTCTGGGCTACATTTTATAATAACGCCAACACGCCTCGATATGCGGCCATCCTGCTGGCCGATTTGTACCTAAATGGCACGCTAAGTCGATCTTTTTATGACGACGGCCTTTGCGTCCTGGACAAAATAGAAGCAAAGTCCACCGTGAGCCATCCCCTCTACGGTATGATCTGGACGAGAGGAGATGAGATTAGGCTCAAAAGATTAGTGCTGAGCTGGGAAACGGCCAAAGGTACAAGCTGCAGCCAGGTCAATCGCAAGTGCAGCAATCGCAATACCAAGTGCTATGGAAGCAAAGAAGCTGAGTTCTTGGTAGAGACGCCATTTTCTGTCTCCTTCGCCCAGGATCTACAGGATTGTTCTGCAATGGTCAGTTTCTTTGACCGGACGACGGGAGGATTTGGACCGTATGCCTGCGATTGGGATTTTGGCGACGGATTTCATAGCCAGGAGAAGAATCCGACTCACACTTATAAGGTCCCCGGAAACTACACAGTGAGATTGCTGGCAAGAGATCAATCCGGCAACGAGGCTTCTGCCAGCCGGCAGCTCGTCGTTAATGTCTGTCCCTGCACCATTGTCGGACAGGATCATGCATGTCTGGGAAAGACCGAGACCTACCAAGTCGCTATGATCGGCTCAATTCAATGGCATCTGGACGGAAGAGAGATCGACGGGGGAGAGTCGCGAGAAGATGGGAGCATAGATATTAATTGGCATGATTTTGGGGAAGGCCAGCATGATCTACAGGTTTATGTGACTGATGAAAAAACCGAGAACGGCCCGAAGCAGTGGGCCGCGTGTAACATGACCATAACCGTTACACCTGAGCCTGTAGCCACTATTCGCATGGTAGTGTGAGATTAAAAAAGGAGATAATTATACACTAAACAGGATGGGCAATATTATCGAGAGATTCGAAGCTGAAAAGGAAGGCAATGGTGGGAGATTGATTGAGAAAGTGTTCTAATTTATTTAGGCATTTTGCGCGACCATGCTTCCTTGAGAAGACATTTGTAATCTTAGCGAGCTCTGCTCTGATTTTAGCATTTTTAAGCATCGCTCCTGGCGTGGCCACCGTGGAAAAAGAGGTGCCGTCAGGGAGCATTTTCAATTTTGTTGCCCAGAACGTATCTCAAGAAGGTGTGTCTTTCGAGTGGAACGCATCTGATGGAAGCCCCACCAGCTCTACGGAAAGATCCTTTCGATGGACTGCGCCGATTGTCGATTCACCAAAGAACGTGGTTATATCGTTATCTTTGACCAATTCATATGGTTGCTGCAAATATTATAATACATCCTATAATTTTCTTGTGATCCCTAAATTGGGGGCCAAGATAGGCTTGAGAAAAGATTGCCTATTCACGGCTCCCGTCCGAATAGGGGACTATGTACTATACACTTATAATGTAACAAACCCGGGAAATCAGCCTCTAGCGGACTTGAATCTCACCGACCTGCAGAACTGGGGACCAAATAGCCTGCCCATTTATAAAAGTGGTGATGATGGAAATGGAATGCTTGATCCGGGTGAATCATGGTGGTATGAATGCCGTTATCTTGTCGCCGATCCAACCGATTATCCCGTGCTTCGCATCATGGAAAGTAAGAAAGGTTCCACGCAGTTGTCGGAGACTATACAAAGGCTGATGGAAATGAAGGTTCGCCTGGAGATTGTATTGGAGAACTTGCGTCGGTCCGCAAGCCAGTTCGATGTGCGGGCAGCCTTCCCGGTCACAAGCCATGAAACGCAGGCGGGATTAAGCTACACATTTTACAACTACAGCAATGATGTGACGGGAGAATCCTTCAGCAAAATATTTGATTCTATTGGCAATCTGAATAAAACAGTCTACATTGATCCTATTTCGGGTGTCGTGTTCACCGTGCGCTATGCCGCATCCGGCGGGATTGTCTCCGAAGAACTGTACTACCCCCCACCGGGAACCAAAGAGTACCTCAAAATAGAATACGATTTGCCTGCCATCGGGTATCGGACTATTACTATCATTGATTATAACTCTGGATATACACTGGTATTGGTTGTAGACGGCAATGGAAATATCTTGAGCAAGGAGTATAGAATAACTCCCGGATACAAGTTATACGAAGAAAAATATTTCCTCAGGAATACGGCCACAGTGACGGCTAAGGCCCGAGACGGAAAAGAAGTATCTGATTCAGATTCATTCACTTTGGAGGTCTTGCGGCCCGTGCCCAATTTGCGGGTGACAAAGATCGCCCAGCCGGAAACGGCAACCCCAGGCGGTCTCCTCAACTATTCCATTCGTTATGAAAATATTGGTGGTGAAGATGCCCATGATGTTGTGCTAAAGGAGACTTACAACAAGAGCCTCACCTTCCTCCGGTCGGACCCTGCTCCGGATGCAGGGACAGTGGATCAATGGAGCCGGGGAGACCTCAAGATGGGGGAGTCGGGCAGGATACAGATCCAGGCCAGGGTCAGTGCTCTTGCCGTGCCCGGATCGGAAATAACCAATCAGGTGGTGCTGACGTGCCGGGAAGACTCCTCGGCAATTAGTGTCATCAATACCACAGTGGCAAGCAACGATTTGAATATTACCAAGATTGCTTCTAAAGATCCCGTGCAGCCTGGCGAGTACCTGAACTATTCCATTCTTTATGAAAATATCGGTGGTGCAGATGCCCATAGTGTTGTGCTCAAGGAGACTTACAGCCGGAGCCTCACCTTCCTTCGGTCGGACCCTGCACCAGATAATGGGACAGTGGATCGATGGAGCCTGGGAGATCTCAAGATGGGGGAGTCGGGCAGGGTACAGATCCAGGCCAAGGTCAGTACCTTTGCCGTGCCCGGATCGAAGATTACCAATCAGGTGAAGCTGACGAGTGGGGAAGGACCCTGGGCAATTAGTATCATCAATACCACGGTGGCGGGCAACGGACTGAGTATTACCAAGAGCGCATCCAAAGATCCCGTTCAGCCCGGCGAGAAACTGACCTATACCATAACGTATCGAAATGAGGGTTCTATAAATCAGACCAATGTGACGATTCAAGATTGGCTGGACCCATTATACGTAGATCTTGATGAGACCAATCCACCTCAGCCTTTGCCTGACAACACATCCGGAAAACATTTCTGGTGGAACTGGACAATTTTGAAACCTGGAGAGTTTGGGCCCCCAATAACCATAACAGTGAATGTAAGTGATACGATCCCAAAGGATGTTTCCAAAATCATCAATACTTATGGAATAAGTTCCGCCCAGTTTGCTGGGAAAACAGCGATACTAGAAACGGGTGTGATCCATCCGAGTCAAGGCCTCTGGATCCTGAAGAAGGCAGATAAGAGCGCTTACAACCGGGAAGAGAATATAACTTACACCATTAATTACGGAAATAATGAGAACAAATCTGCGCACGATGTAAATATTACCGACTTTCTTCCTGAGGTGGATTTCATCAGCGCGTCTCCTCCGCCCGACCTGGATAGCAGTAGTAACGTTCTGAACTGGACAATAGGCCCTCTGGAGGCGAAAGGAAAAGGTACCATCCAAATAATAGTACATATCCCGAAGAAAGCGAAAGCTGATTTTTATGAGACTTCTCTGGTGCAAGGCGATGGCTATGCTTATGTTCGGAAAGGATTTTCCACGAAGGAAGAGAACGAGGCACTCATAAATAGAGCGGAAATATCAGGATACTATGATATTAATATATTAGATAAAACATCCTGCAATTCAACCGCCACTATTCTCGGCTCTCCGGGCACCAGTATTTCCAGCCTGGAGCATGGAAGCGGCCATTACGAAGAGGAGGCAAAAAGCAGCCTGCATCAAGAGAATAAGAGCATTAGCCTGGAAAAAGATCTATTTGCCAAGTACCGGAGGACAGCCTTTCTCCTGCCCGGAAATCGGAGCCTTAATTACGATTCATTGTGGTCGGATAGGACTCGCGTTGAGAACAGGATCCTGGGAGATTCACTCAGCGAAAAATATCTCTATGCAGATACTCTGAATCAGAACAGCTCTTTTGTGGCGGATATGAACCAGACTAATTATAAATCGGAGACTGATTTCAGCTCCGGCATGGCTCAGATAAGCTATAAAAAACATGCCACCGACGGCAAAGCTGTCACCCAGGAGAGTGATGAAAACTACCACGGCAGCTTCCGGATAAATGAGGCGGTGGACTCTTACGGGGAGAGCGTAAAATTCACCAAATCGGGAATTGGCAAAGGATTTGTATCCTCCGACAAAAGTGTAAAAGGGCTGCAAAGATCTTATGAGTCAGGCAGCGGTTACTACTCTTCGGAGGAGTCATCAGAGCTCGGCTCAGTCGATAAATACACAAAAATGCAATATGCGCCTGTTCTTCTCAGGGCCGGATCGCAAAACCTCAGCTATGCGAATTTATGGAATGAGGGGCTTCTGACCAAAGATGCAGAGAATGGGGTTTTTATCAGCGAAAATATCCTTTATGCAACATCTGTCGATAAGGAGGCCTTGATGGAGAAATCCTCCCTTTCCCTTCTCGGTAAGTTCAATGGAACCATCAATATAAAAATGGCAAACGGGCCTTACATCGGTCTGGATCAGACACTCGTCGGAAGCTTTCAGATAGATACAGCGATAAGCATCCACGCCACGCCCCGCCATCTATATCCCCATGTAAATATCAGCAAGATGGCCGTCATGCTGGACGAAAATACCGTCCTCTTTCTTATCAATGTCAGCAACGACGGCAATAAAATGCTTAGGCCCCTCAATGTAACCGATTATCTTCCGGAAGGCTGCAGTTTCATCAACTCCAGCATCAGAGGGAAGGCCAACGGCATTATGGTCAATTGGACCATTCCCTCCCTTGATATCGGCAGAATGCTGACCATAAAGATGAGGGCCAGGGTGGAGGGCGGGCAGGCTTACTATACAAACGCCGTGAGCGTCAGGGCCACCTGTAAAGAGAGCATAGTTGAGGCCAGGAACAGCACCACCTTTGAGGCTTACTATCAGCCGCTTCCCTGCTGCCCGGGAGTGGGCACAGGAGCAGACATGGGGGCAGACAGCAAGATCAATACAACCAGTCTCTTTAATGCTACACCGGTTGTTGGATATTGGGGCAATTGGAATCCATCGCCATGCTTCAATATCACCGGCAATATGACGGAATGCTCCGCTGAGGCGGATGCTTATTACGATGAGCTGGAAAAGAATATGACAAAGGATTGTTGTGCATCAAATTACGGCGTGCCGTAAGCGGTCCGGCGCCTGGGGCCAGGCGGGGCCGCAAATATGAACTCCGTAAGGCTTTGTGGTTCTAATCCCGTAGTCCCCATGTTTAATTATCACGCTACGAATATAAACCACAAAGAACACAAAGGACACTTCCCGGCCTCAGGACTTATCTTTGGCGACCCTCTTGTGGTGGCGGTACATGATGCCCAGGGCGTCCGCAACCTGTTCGGGCGTGGCGAAGACGGGAATGCCGGCCTTTTCCATTTTGATGACATCTGCCTCTGCAAACTCCTTTCCCGCCACGCAGGCGATGATGGGCTTGCCCTGGTAGTCGATCTTCTGGAGAGTATCTACGTAACTGCCCAGGATCTCCGCCTGCAAGACGACGATAAAGCTGCCCACGTCCTGGCTGTCCACACCGATCTCAATGGTTCTCTTCACAGTCTCGGCATCCTGGCTGAAGGTGTAGTCCACCGGGTTCATGCCGCAGACATAATCGGGCAGCAGGCTCTTCAGCCGCTCCTTTAAGGGCGGCTCCAGTTCGGAGAGGCGCATGCCGTTATCGGTGATGGCATCGGCAGCAATGACGCCCAAGGAACCGGCATAGGTTATTATGAATACGCCTTCCATTGTTGGCAGCGGCTGCTTGGAGATGGCACGGGCTAAGTTGAACATGTGTTCATAATCGCGGGCCCGGATGATCCCGGACTGGCGAAACGCGGCGCTGAAGATCTGGTCGTTGCCGGCTAAGGACGCCGTATGGGATGCCACCGCCTTTTTGCCGGCTGCGGTTCGGCCGGACTTGAGGACAACGATGGGCTTTTCCTGAGTGATGCGCCGGGCCACATCAATGAAACGCCGCCCGCCTTTCACTGACTCAAGATACATGCAGATGACATTGATGTTCTCATCTTTGCTCACCGCCTCCAGAATATCGGTCTCGTTGATGTCCAGCTTGTTGCCGATGGTGGCGATAATGCCGAAATCCATGATGTGGCGCAGCCCCCAGAGCATGCCGGCTGCGCACACTCCCGCCTGCGAGACCAGGCCGATATTGCCCATGGAGAGAGCATCCACAATGCCGATGGATTGCACCATGCTGCAGTGGGTGTTGATGATGCCGGAGCAGTTGGGGCCGAGCAGCCGGACGCCGTACCTGTCGGCAATATCCTTCATCAGCAGCTCAAGATTCTTGCCGTCCTCGCCCAGCTCCGCAAAGCCGGCTGACTCGACCACGATGTAGCGCACACCGCACTTGCAGCATTCCTCAACCACATCCGGTGTTACGCCTGCTGAGACGAGGATGATGGCCACGTCCACCGATTCCGGCACGGCGCTGATGCAGGGATAGGCTTTGAGGCCCTGAATCTCATCGGCCCTGGGATTGATGGGATAGAGCTTCCCCTTGAATTGGTGGCTGACGAGATTGGTAAAGACATTCCAGCCCAGTTTTCCCGGCGTGCCTGAGGCTCCAATGACGGCAATGCTCTTGGGATAAAACAGGTCGTGCAAGTCCGGCGTGACGGAAGCCGGGGGCTTTGGCCTTGGCTCTCCCAGGATTATGCGGGCATCAACCACCATATAGCCATCCGGATAGAGGAACAGGGGGTTGATATCCATCTCCGAGATGTCGGGATTCTTTATGACAAAGTCCGATATGGCCATCAATAGCCTCTCCAGTGCCTCAATATCGGAAGAGTAGCCGCGATACCCGCGCAAAAGAGCATAGCCTTTGATCTCCTCGATCATATCTTTGGCATCGGAGGCCGAGATGGGAATGGAGCGGAAGGAGACATCTTTTAAAACCTCTACGAAGACTCCGCCCAGACCAAACATCAAAATCGGTCCAAAGGTGGCATCATCGGCCACTCCTACAATGGCCTCTACTCCTTGCCGGGCCATCCTCTGCACAGATATGCCCGCGACCTTTTTGTCCTGGAATGCGTGGGTGATTTCCCGATAGGCTCTTCGCACCTCATCGGCATCCCTTAAATTGAGCTTAACTCCGCCGGCATCGGATTTATGGACTACATCCGGGGAGAGCACCTTCAAGGCTACGGGACTGCCCAGGGATTGGAATATCTCTACGGCTTGTTCCTCGGACTTTGCCACCCCGGCCCCGGTGGTGGTGATGCCCAGGCTTTCCAGAACAGCTTTGCTCTCGTGCTCCATCAGGTAGGTCCTGCCTTCCGCCAATGCCTGATCAATAACTTCTTGCTTTGCCATTTTGACCCCATAATTGCATCTTCATCGTTTGTAGCTATGCATTTGTTTAGCAGGATTGCATCCTTAAAAAGCTTGCCGAAGCGATGCTCTTATCTCAGATAAAGGCCTAATAATTTTGCATGGATAAGGAAATCGTCCAGGTCATCCTGGAGAAGGAGCCCTCCGTCAAGAACCCCATCTTGATAGAGGGATTCCCGGGAATTGGCCTGGTAGGCAACATCGCCAGCCAGTACATCGTCAACGAACTGAAAATGACTTATCTCGGGGCCATGAGCTCCAGGTACTTCCCGCCCCTGGCCGTTCTCCTGGGCGGCGTGGTGAACATGCCGGTTCGTATTTATGAGGATGCGGCCAAGGGCATAGTAATTCTCACCGCCGACATTCCCGTACATCCCCTGGCCTCTTATGAGATTGGAAAGGAGATCGTATCCTTTGCACAGTCCATTGGCGCAAAAGAGATGATCTGTCTGGCAGGCATAACGGTGATGGGCGATCAGCATAGGGTCTTTGGCGCAGTAACCCATCCGGAATTGCTCGATAAGATAAAGGACAAGGCGGAGGTCTTTGAGCTGGGGACAATTACCGGCATTACCGGCAGCATCATGAATGAGTGCCGCATAAAAAATATGCCCGCTATCTGCCTTTTGGGCGAGACGGCTTCGGCGGAACCCGACCCAAGAGCGGCCATAGCCGCTATCGAGACGCTCAATAAGATCTACGATTTGGGGGTAAGCACGGTCAAGCTCTCCGAGCAGGCGGAGCAGATCGAGGTGCAGATGGCGCAACTGGCTCAACAGATGAAAGGGGCAACTCCAGAGGAACAGCTCTCTCAGATGCCCAAAGATTTTCCCTTGTACGGGTGATCCTCATGATCTACATAGCACTAACGGGATTGGCAAGACATGTGATGAAGGAGCTTACTGTTGCCAAAATCAGGACGGTGGAGATTAGGAGCCCCAACAACTTCTACGCACTTTTGGGCGTTTCGCCGGGAGAGCGGATCTTTCTTACCGAGTCCAGCGCCCCGGATATAGTCCCTGGAACGGGGGGCCTGATCGCCGGCATAAGAACTCTGCAGACCATTACCCACCGCACCGTTCAATCCAGCGAGGACTACTACGAAGAGCGTGAAGCTCAGGCGGCAAGAGCACAACTGCAACTGGTGGCCGTGGGCCGGGTGAGAAAGATCACCAACTTTGAGCCCGGCACGCCCCTCTTGCTGGATGTGGATGAGGTGAGGTACTGCGACGCGCGCTGAGATCGGTCTGATAATGAGAAAATCAAGTCCTCCGTGTGCTCTGTGTCTGCGGTGGTGGTAGTCAGTAACCATTAGGTTATAACCAGTGGCTAACGACGTTTCAACCACAGAGCTCACAGAGTTCACAGAGGACGCACAGAGACGAACTAACAACTGGAAAACCATAATAACTTAAGGTTAGCCACTGGAAATAGCCGGCCGTTTTTTCTTGCTCGTTGTGACGGTGGCGTGGTCATTTTGCCGCATCTCTGACAATCCAGTTTCCCATGGAAAACTGAATTCATAATGTCGATAGATCTTGTTTTCCATCTGTCCCGTGTGAGCCTCTGCCTGGGCTCATGGGCGTTTCAATCCCTGTCGGGTTTTCCTGCTCGTTGCGATTCCAGGCTTGGGCCAACTTATGTCGATACCTATGGCATGTTTCAATCCCTGTCGGGTTTTCCTGCTCGTTGCGATTTGGTAAAGAGAAATAAGGAGTTGGTGGCCGAGATGTTTCAATCCCTGTCGGGTTTTCCTGCTCGTTGCGATACCGCGACTGACTGGCTGGCTGAATTGCCAGTAATACGGTTTCAATCCCTGTCGGGTTTTCCTGCTCGTTGCGATAAGTCTATAGATATGATATTTACAGATCCGCCTTATGGTTTCCCATGGAAAACTGAATTCATAATGTCGATAGATCTTGTTTTCCATCCGT
>JAPKYC010000230.1 GCA_026394505.1 Methanothrix sp. | reverse complement strand
AGGGCATTGCAGAAGTTGTGCGTCTCTGAGACGTCTACCAGGTCGTAGACGTAGCCATCGTAATCCTCTTCTTCAATCTTCTTGATCTTCAAGGGATGGATGTCTCCCTCTATTAGCTTCTGGATGGTGTCAGTCGCTTGGGTATCAAGAATAAGCTGCTGGTTTATGCATCTATAACCGCTTGATTGGTATTGGCTAGGGTACTTGAGGTTTGAGTACTCTATACCGGATTCCTTTATTGGAACTCGTGTGAACGCCCCACCGACTTCTAACTCTGATTGGGCGATGGCACAATCTCCATAACCCGTTTCTCTCTGGAACCGTTGTATCTGGTCTTGTGAGGTGATGTAACATGTATAGCTTGTGAGCTGATAGGGCTCTCCGGTATGCGGGTGCTTCACTGTCTCGTCGCGAACCATATAGTTCATTTGAATGCCTATTCTCTGGGCCAGAAAGATAAGTCTCTGTACTGCATCTCTGGATACAAGTTTCATCCTGATATTATGCGCAGTATGTGTGTAGCCCCTTATCTCGTCTACATGGATGTTGATATTTCCGTCTCCTCTAAAGGCGCAGCAGATGTATTGTCCTACCAGAGACGGCTCTATGTTGAATAGCAGGTCCGGCACCGACTTATCGTGAGCATTATGGCCGCATCCCAGGGCCTCGATAAGCAGGTAGAGCAATTTGCTGTTGACGACCACATTGGATGCAGTTTTCTCCACGGAAACGGTTGGCTCGAAACCGAGTCCCCTTATGCATCTGAGAGAATCCTCTATGAGCTGCGTCTCATGCTTGCCAAAAGATAGACGGACGGAGTATCTCCTTGCACAATGATCGCTGCAACCTTCTGCCAGGTAATAGCCTAAGAATTTTATTAATTCCTCGGTAATGGGTATCTGCTTAGGCAGACCACGCTTTTTAGCATTCTTAATATTTACTTCAAACTCATCTGATAGAATCTCGGAAGAGTATCCTGCATCGGTCAATGTTTTGTTAACATCAAGATAGCTTTTCAAAGCAATCCTAACATTGGCGTTCTTGAGAATGGGTAAGAACTCTCCAACATCAAGTTCTTTCGCTTGATTTTTCGCGAAGCTTCCGTTTTCAAGAGCAAAGACCGGATGATCCGGGGTTACCCTTATCCTTCTCCCTGTGGTCAGGGTAATTTCCAATAGCTTGCCATGATAGCTCTGGCGCATTACGCCCCGGAATGCTTTCAACGAGGCCTTGTGTGTGTCGAAGTTGACACTGGGCGTCTCGGCATTTAGCTTCGCGAATTGTACTCCGTTCAAATCTGTATCAAGACCATTCTTGACAGCGATCTCGAATAGCTCCGCTATCGGCTTTATTTGCAGCTCCCCGCTCTCTCCGACAAAGGGAACCTGCTCGTCTTTTGCCAGGCATTGATAACATGATATTCCTTCGCCTGCACCACGGTAAGCGGGAAGCTGGTTGTCAAAGTAAGGTGTGCCGTACTCGGCGGCCAGCTTGAAGGTCAGGAGGTAGAGCTGCTGGTAGGTGGGCAGATCCGGGTGGGCGGCATTGAATGCTTCGTCCTCTTTCATGAAGTCCGGCTCAATGCTGATCTCGGGCTTGGGGAAGTTGAAGGGCTTGCCCCAGTAGTCTCCGGCCAGCATGACCTCCATGAGGGCTTTGAAGGCCAGGCGCACCTCACGCTCGAACTGACCGTAGGTCTTCAGGGGCGCATCAGGTGACGAGCCGTTCCAGACCCGTCCCGCGTAAACGGCAGGCTTGTCCCGCCAGAGTTTGGGGACTCCCGGCGTCAGTTGCACTGAGGAGAAGACGAGCTGGCCGCCGCGAGCGACCATCATCTGTGTCATCTCGTAGACGAACATCTGCATCAGTTGCACGATCTCGGCGTAGTTTCGCTTCTCAAAGTAGGGGGCGATGAAGGTAAGGAAGTTGTAGAAGCCCTGCCCTCCCGCGAAGTTGGTCTGGGCGCTGCCTAGAGCCTTGACGGCATGCAGGATGGCGACCTCCGGCTTCTTGGCAGGGCCGGCAACGCTGGCTTTGGTGCCGAGACCGTCAGGCATCAGGCCGTAGTACAAGAAATAGCGCAGATCCCAGTCCTGACAGTTATGTATCAGCAAGCCATCTGAGGCAAAGTAAGTGTGGCTCTCTTCATCTTCTCCTTCGAGGAACAGGTCATAGACGTATTCGCCGGATGGCTTTACAGAAACGATCTCTTTGACATCTTCCTGTTTCGGGCTCCTGTGAATCTCCCTGACATCGGCCAGGAACCTATCGATATGCTCCTGGCGTTTGTCAAAGAACTTCGCCACTTTGCAAAAAGCCTGGATGTTCTTGAAGCCGTTGAACTGTATCCTGTAAAGAGTTCGCCTCTCTTCGCCCTCATAGAGTTCCACGATCATTGGGTTCATTCCCAATGATGTCAGAAGCAAACAGAGTTCCTGACGGAGCATCTCTGAAGCTGTGGTATAGTTTACGATACAATCAGATTTTTCAGGCCGATAGAATGCTGAGCCGTCCCCGGTAAATAGGGCGCTGAGGAAGTCGGAAAGAAGCTCGTCGTTTAAATGGTAAACGATGTTAGGAAGCCGCTTATTGTAGCTTTTGCCTGATATGCCGAAAACGTACCTGAAGAGCAGGTAAATCAGCTTGCCGCCAAAATAAACCTGTTTAGCCCTATCCCACTTACCCTCTACGCCGTAAATCACTCTGGTGGTCGGATGGCCATCTGTCTGGGTCGCATAGGTATTAAGTGCACCGCTGGCATAACATTTTATTGCCTCGGCATGTTCGCTGCCTGTTATGGCCAAATTGTAACTGCAGGCTTCCTGGATGTTGTAATTGCCCTCTGAGATAAAAAAACCCAACAGCTTTGCGACATCCGCCGTAAGGGAAAAGACGGCGGGAAGATCGTGCTCACTACCGACAACGCCCACTCTCAACATCGCGAAGTTATCCTGGCCATAATGCTCGCGGAACTTCTTGAAGTGGGTGATGGGCATTATCCCCTTAGTGAACCATTCTTTGTGGTGCTCAACACCCAAAGCTCTGGATATCTCTGAGAATGACTTGCATTTTCCATCCTCGATTACCTTCTGGAAGAGAAAACGAGCACCGCGCACAAAGACGTTCTCTAAGTGCGACGCAGGAACTTTCTCCACGAACTCGTTTATCAGATCTAAGTTCTCAATAGGCTTGCCGCGCAGGTTCAGGCCATATTCCCAAGCTCCGCATAAGACATCCCCTTGCTTAATATCTTCTGCCTTTCTTATGCCGTTGCCCTTTGTCGGTATTCGGTGCTCTCGGGTGACGATTAAAGATTTGCCGCTGCTGGTCTTTATCTTCAGCAGATCGTTATCGGCCGGGCGCCGGGAGACTTTTTCGACTTTTTTGGGCCCGAGGGGCGAGATGGCAAAGAGATCTTCTGGATAGTAATAATCACCATCAAAGGGCAACTCGTCCGGCCTTATAATGGTCGTTCGACCTTTATCGATCACGGGCACCGCTGTACTGCCGTCAATGCAAAACGGCCTCGTCCCGAAGTACTCCAGATCGTGGATATGCAGGTCTCCGGCCAGGTGGCGGTCGGCGAGGTAAGGCGGCAGCAGCAGCAGGTACTGCTCCTTGCTAATCTTGTCTGCCTTCTTCTTGTGGCTGGTCTCGGCATTTTCCTGGAGATTGGCATTCTCCTTGGACTCAAAACCCGTACCGATGTCGATGAGGTGGGCATCGTAGACCGGAGTTCCCACGCGGGTGCAGATGTTGCGCCACTCCGTGTGATGTCTCTCGAGGAGGACCACATTCATGATCTCTCGCACCAGGGGGCCGCTCAGGTACTGGACGTTCATCCATCGCACCCGGCGCTCCACCTCTTTGGCGATGTCCTGGGCCTCTTCCTCGGTAATGCCCGGCTCTTTGTAAAATTGTTCAGATAGCTTCGTCTCCTTGAGGAGCTGAAGCAACATAACTTATCCTCTCTGCAATCAACTTATTATGCCAGTATTTCACCTATGGTTTATGCGCGTTTCGCTCCAAACTCTATCAAAATTTTTCTATAGGTATCTCTTCTCTGGGTAATAAATTGATCGGACAACATCTGCGCGGGAAATATTAAACCCAATCGTATGCGAGGCGGAAGTAATCTGTCGTGCAATTCGAAAACTATTTGTCATAAAAAAATCATGCCCATTATACTATCTTGTTTGAGGTGAAAAAAATAATGAAACGCAATCACTTTTTAGGGCTAATGGTCCTTCTGACCTTTGCCTTCTTCATTCCAGGATGCTATGCGCAGAACGGTTCCGTGACCACTTCCCTGGAAGGCCCGGTCGGTACCAATGATTCCCAAAGCGAATCCTTGAATACATCTGGTGCTGTTAGCCTGTCCGACTTGAAAGATATGCAGCTTTACGAAAATGCTGAATACGGCTTTAGCATCTCCTATCCATCCGACTGGATCGCGCAGGAGCCTGACCCCAATGAATTGGGCATAGTGGCGGGATTTTTGGCACCTGGAGAGGACATCGATAATCCTCAAAACTATGTGACGCTGCAAATTGAGGAGCTGCCTGTAAAACAGGATATCACACTGGACCAGTATTCTAATTATGTGCTCAAAAACCTTAAGGGCTCTTACTCGGACTTCAAATCATTGGCTGAGGGTGATATGCTTCTCTCGGAACAACCTGCCCATGTCCTGGCATATTCAGCCACTGTTGACCAGATGCCATATCAGGTGCTCCTGGCCTACACCCTAAAAGAAAAAAAGGCTTACATCGCGACTTATTATGCTCTGGCAGACAGCTATGCACAATATGAGGACGATGCCAAGGAGATAATCAATTCCTTCCAGTTCCTTTGAGCTACAATCTTTTTTTTGGCAAAAGCCTGGCTTAGAGAGTATATGCAGAGCTTCGATCAACTGCCTCGCTATTTAATTATCGCTTCCAGCCTTTTGTTCACCTCGTCCCAGTTCACGATGTTCCAGAAGGCCTCCACGAACTTGGGCCTCTCGTTCTTGTAGTCCAGATAGTAGGCATGCTCCCAAACATCCAGGACCATGAGGATGCGAAACATGGGGTAGACATTCACATTATGCTTCTCAATCTGCATAATGAGGGGCCTGCCGGTCATGCCGCACCAGGCTAAAGCCGCCCAGCCCGAGCCCTCTGTGCTGGCTGCCGCCGCGGAAAACTCCTTCTTGAAACGCTCGATGGATCCGAACTCCTTCTTCAGGGCGTCTGCCAGAGCGCCGCCCGGCTCCTTGCCGGCCTTCGCTGCAGGGGCCAGATTTCTCCAGAAGAGGCCGTGCAGAACATGGCCGCCTGCCTGGAAGGACAGCTCCTTTAAGGTGGCCTTCATGTCCACGTCGGTCCCTGTCTGGCGGGCCTTTTCCAGTTTCTCCAGGATGGCGTTGGCTCCGTTCACGTAGGCGGCATGGTGCTTGTCGTGATGCAGACGGAGCTGAGTCTCAGAGATAAACGGCTCAAGAGCATTGTAGGCATAGGGCAGCTCTGGCAGGGAATATAATTTCTTATCAGACATAATCGATCACCTTTGGCAAAAGCTAATTTAATGCATTCTATTTAGCTTTTCTTGCAAATAGGCTCGCGACGACAATTATAGCCACGAATATACAATAGTGATCTGATTGCTTAAAACATGATAATCAGCCCACTTTGATCGGCACCTGCATCTCCGTGAGCAGCTCTTCCGGGGCCGTCTTGCCGGGATCGTTGAGATAGAGCTCTCTTCCCGGTCCGGCAAACTCCATCCCATTTTTCATCATATACTCGTAGAGATCCTTGTAGATCAGGTGAAGCGTATCGTAGCTTCCTTTGTGCACAACAGCCAGGACTCGAGCCGGAGGAAGGTTCTTGACTTCCATACCCTCATCCACTTCGATCCTTCCGGTTATGGGTATGGCCACCTCGATATCGGCATCCTTCTCTTTATATTCCTGGTCATGGTAAATTGCCATGCACGGTCCGCTTATCTTCACGAGATTTTTTTGGTTATCTGGCCGGAAAAGCGTTTCGCAGAGCTCTCCGATCAGGCGACCGATGGTCTCACCATAGCTTCCTCTGTCCCTCTTGCTTACCACCCGTAGAGCGGGCACATCTTTGATAACCGCCTCGCTTAATGCCATTTTCATCAGCTCCTTATCGCTTTGTTTGAGCAGGGCCTCGATCCTTTGCAGCCTGTTGATCTCGCCTCTTGTCCGGCAGAGATGCATCTCTATCAGGGCCTGCACGGCGTCCCTGTCATCTTTTGCCTCGGCATCTAGGTAGCTTGCCACCTCTTCCAGGGATATGCCCAAAGAGCATAATGTCTTAATCCTCACTCCGCGCTCCAGCTGGTCCGCAGTGTAGTAACGGTAGCCGGTTAATGTGTCTTTGGCTGCCGGCACCAACAGCCCCAACTGGTCGTAGTAGCGCAGGGCCTTGGGGGTGATCCTCGTGATAATCGAGAACCTGGTGATGGGAATCTGATCGACGGTCATGGCTCAGGTCCTAGGAGCTCTTCCTTATTTGTAAGGGCATGCAGTCTCCCACGGGGGAAGGTTTGCAAATTTCCAATTCCAATGGTCCTCGTTTTTCCTGATTAAAAATGAAGCTTATCCAAAAAGATCCTATCAAGAAAGACACCATCAAGAATGCCTTTGGGAAACGCTGGCTCTCTGTCAGGCATGATTCTCAAGGAGCCTCTTGCATTGCCTCGTCAAACTCATCCCGGTACCTGGCCACGCACGATACGCCTTCCATTGCCGCTGGCTCTAAAACCAGGATCATAAATGCCTCGTCTGGAACACCATCCCACTGGCTGTGAATGCCATGCATGGAGGCGCGCGCAAAGCCGAAGCGGGGATAATATTCCGGATGTCCCAGCACAACGATAAAGGGACAACTCCGGCCCATCCGCATCTCCAGGCCCCGCTTGACCAGAAGTGTGCCAATGACCCGGCGCTGGCAGGCGGGCAGCACGACCAGGGGCGCCAGGCCCATGCCCGCTATCGTCTTCGCGCTGCATTCGATTTTGGCGGGGGAGAAAAGGATGTGGCCCACGATCATGATGATCATGTCTTCACCTTCGTTGCCCAATGATGCCCCCTCCTTTGGGGTGGTTTTGCATCATGTCAACCGACCCATCGCAGCCCGACTTTTTGCGGAGCCGCAAGCCACCTACTTTAGGAGGTGGTAGTTGACCAGAGGACAATGTACACTGCGTCTCCCTCCTTCTTGCCCTTCAAGAGCTGGCAGTGACGGAGTATGGCAAACTGGTTCTCCAGCTCCGACGCCGGCAGCTTGAACCTCTCCATCAGCTCCGCCTTGGTGGCCTTGCCCTTCTCCCGGATGTACTCGTAGATCTCCTTTTGCAGATTCGTGAGGCCGTCCGTCCCTTCCAGGCCGTGGCTCTCCCGGAATATCATCTTCGACCTCACCCCCCAGGGATCGCAGACGCGAATTTTGTGGCCGACATCGATGTAGCAGTTCTCGCAGAGGGTCTTGCCTTCTGTAGTGAATACTTCATCCTCTGCGATCTCTTTGCCGCAGCTTTGACACTTTATGCCTTCCAGCATTTCCATCTACCTCCATATTAACGATAAAGTTCTAATAGAAAGAAGCTATTACGGAAAAATTATGAGGGCATGCTTAATATTAATACTAATCCCAATTCTGGTCCTGGGATATGCAAATGCCTCCAAGATAACAGTGGGGCCGAAGGATGCAAATTATTCGCGAATTCAGCAGGCTATTGACAATTCCAGCCAGGGAGATATCATTGAAGTGCAGAGTGGAGTATATCGCGAGAACGTTCATGTCTATAAAACTCTTACCTTGCGGGGCATTGACAGCGGCAACGGGAGTCCTGTTGTGGATGCCGGGGGATCGGGAAGCGTCGTCAGCATAACGTCCAACGACACGATTGTTGAGGGATTTAACATAACGGGCTCGGGCGGTTGTGGATGCGGCAATGCCGGGATAAAGGTTGATTCCAGCAATAATATTGTGCAAAGTAATTTAATTTATAAGAATAAGTACGGAATTTATATTCAATCTGGTGCTGAGAATAACACTTTTCTCTCCAACGACCTGCTGGAGAATGAAATAACTGTAAGCGATAGTGGCAGCAATAATCGATGGAATGGGAGCGCACCGGCAGGAGGATTGCAGGGCCTCGTAGAGCTGATAAGCGGCCCACGGGTTATAGGAAACCATTACAGCGATTACGATGAGGCGTTGGAGGGCTGTAATGATACCAACCAGGATAAAATCTGCGACACGCCAAGGAAGATCGGAAGCGGTCCCGGCAGGGATGATTTCCCTTCCGTTTCCTCTATGAATAGAAATGCTTGATTTGATTGATGGCAGCATAAGCAAGTGGCCGTCTGTGACGTCTTCCCTCCGTTTTTCCGGCGCGCTTACTCCGCAGGCCACGGCCAGAAAAGGCGGCTTCTGCCGGGAGCTGTGCCGCCTCTTCGACCGCTTGCAAGAGGGCTTCGATCGCCTGTCGGCAGTGGAGAAGGCGAGGTGCGGCCTGGATGGAGTGGCTGCCGAGGTCTTTCTGCAAATTGATCTGGAAAAGAAGGAAGTCGTGCTGGATAAGCTCTTCAAATACGCTGAGATGGATTTTCATCTCTTCACAGAGCTTCTGGAGATACTGCAACGCCATTTTTCGGAGTGTGATCTGCTGGTTCCCGCTCTGCAGGGATATGAGCTGGCCCAGGAGATGCGGCGATTTCTCGGGGTGCCAACGGTGGAGTGCGTCTTCCTGAAGGGGGACAGCAGGGAGCGGCTGCTCCTGGGCGATGCTCTGCAGGAGGCGAGCTTTGAGGGCATCCTGGGAGATACAGAGAGGCACTACCAGGAGCGGGGCGGCGTGGAGAAGAAGAGGCAGGAACTGGGGCCGGGCAGGGAGCTTTCCATGTACCGGCGGGGGAGGGAAGGCGAAGAAGAGGTCTTGTGGATGCAGGTGAGAATTGCATTGACTTGATAATTATTCCACAAGATCTCCGCTCACATCTCAAATCCCTTTTCTCCAGAAACCTCCCTCATCAGCTCCTCTGCCTTCTCCATCTGCTCCTCGCTGCCTCGCAAGGCCAGCCAGACCGCTCCCTCCGCGCCGCCCACGCCCCCGCCGGCGACAAGCTCCGCCTTTGCGCCAGTGAGCAACCGGATGGCCTCGATCTCTGTGAAGACCTCTCCTGGCACGGGCAGCATCCGAAAGCCGCTGCTGCCAGGCGCATTCATCCGGGCGGCCAGCTCTATCAAATCTCCGGGCACGCGCTTTTCCAGGCCCACAGGGAGGATGAGCCGCACCCGTTTGCCTACGGCGGCCTGCAGGATGGAGATGGTCGTTCCCCCACGTGGATGGCCGATGAGGATGGCCGCTTGCCTTTGTACAAGGTCGAGGGAATTGGCACCCTTGAGGATGATATCGCCTTCTTTCAGCTCATCGACCACGTCGAAGATGGTCTTGCCCTTCTGCCAGATGCCGTTTACTATTACTACATCACCGGGAAAACTGCTCTCATTCGGCAGGCGTCCCTCCTCGGTCGTCCTTCCCGGTGACAGGACGATGCCGCGGAAGAATCGCTTCTTGGAAAAGCCATCCGCCTGGCCCAGACCCAACAGGATCTCCTCGGCGACGTAGCCGTTGGTAGTGCCGGCGATGATGACCAGGGTGGCGGACCGCGAGGCAGCCTGAACGGCCGGGTGGGCCGCCAGGGCTTTGCCAATCAGTCGCTTTCCTGCGGCGGGAGTGAGGACGAATTGCAGCATGTCATTGGCGAAGATTTTTTGATATAGATAAATCCACTGGTGAGATATGGAAAGAGATGTGTTGGCGGCCGTGCGGCAAGAGCTGTTGCAGAGCATTGACGAGAAGACTCGCGAGAGCGCTCAGCGCTTCTTCAAAGAGGAAGTCAAGTTCCACGGCGTGAAGAGTGCCCTGGTCAAGAAAATCGCCACCAAATATTTCCGGGAAATAAAAGATCGAGACAAAAAAGAGATCTTCTCTCTATGCGAAAATCTCTTGCAGGCCAACTTTGGTGAGGAGGCCTTCATCGCTTTTGAGTGGGCCTACTCCCTCCGGAAAAAGTACGTTCCAGAGGACTTTGCCGTATTCGAGAGATGGGTGGATCAGTATGTGGACAACTGGGCCAAGTGCGACACGCTTTGCAACCACACCATTGGTAGCTATGTGGAGACGTATCCGCAGTTTATCGATAACCTGGCGGTCTGGGCCCGCTCCGAGAACAGGTGGCTGCGGCGCGCCTCGGCTGTGACGCTCATACTTCCCGCTCGAAAGGGCCTGTTCCTAAAGGAGGTTTTCGAGATCTCGGACATTCTCCTCACGGACAAGGACGACATGGTGCAGAAGGGCTACGGCTGGATGCTCAAGGAGGCGAGCAAGAAGCATCAGGACGAAGTCTTCGACTACGTGATGAGGTGGAAGGCACAGATGCCGCGTACAGCGCTGCGCTACGCCATTGAGAAGATGCCTGTGGAGATGAGGAAAGAGGCGATGGTTAGGTAGAAAGATCGCAGGAAATTAGCTATTCAAGTGCTGAATTTGAGCTAAATCTTTGGGCCAATATGGGGAGCTTCTCTCACCCGCCTCTTTTGGCCTTTGGGCCTCGGCAAATGCAGATTTCGCCTCCTCCTCTCGGCCCATTTTCTGGAGCAGCCTTCCCTTTTCTTGCCAGGCGTCGGCACTGTTTGGACACAGGCGTATGGCTCTGTCCAGGAATTTGAGCGCCTCTGGGTGTCTGCGCAAGCCCATCTGGGCCAGGCCCCTGCCCAGGCTGAATTCGAAGGATTCCGAATGCCTCTTTGTCAGAAGCTGGAATTCCTTCAAGGCCGGGTGGTATCTCTTCAGGGCGAGAAGCGCAAAGGCTTTGCCCCTTGAAGCATCATAGTATTCGTCATCAATATTTAGAGCCGTTTCAAAGCATTGCAAGGCTTCTTCATAAAGACCCTTATGGAAATGGATCGCTCCTTTGCCATACCAGGCAATATTAGCCCCAGGGCTAATTTCCAGAGCTTCGTCGAAACAGGAAAGCGCTTGATCATGACGGCCCAGGGATGACAGAATCTCTCCTTTGCGCACTATGAAGCTGCTATCCTCCTGTTCGATCTCCAGGGCTTTATCTACAACTTGCAGAGCCGTTTCCGGTTCTCCCTTTTCCAGGAAGATCTCCAGTTCCACCCCAAGTGCATAGGTATTTTCATGGTCGATGGCCTGGCACCTATCCAGGCACTCAATGGCTTTATCAAAATTGTGCATTCGCTTATGGATTTCCCCCATTTTGAGCCATGGGGTAGATGTATTTGGATCTATGGAAGCTGCCATCTGGAAGCATTCCAGGGCACCAGGATTATCTCCTTTATTAAACAGGGCAACTCCTTTGCCGAACCAGGCGTCCAAGAGATTCGGATTTTTATCGATGGCCCTGTCGAAGTGGCGTATTGCATCCTCAAAACAGCCCTTTCTGCTGAGAATAGCTCCACGAACTATCAGGGCCGCCGGATCGTCGGCATCCGTAAAAATCTGATCGAAATTTTGGATTATATCATCCATCGATGGCAGTTCTAGCTCGGTACTATCTCTTTTTTTCATTGTCAGATCGTTTCTACGTTCCTTTATTTAATCTATCACCAATTATTCTTGTGTGAATTATACCCCTGGCGACTGAGGCTGATAGTGGATTAATATGGGTTGGAATTTGTTTCTGCCAAAGGTCATAGCGTCATAACATGCGTCATCTGTTAAGGCGGAAATCAATAAGCGTTTGGCAAGAATTGTCTTTCTCTCATCAGAGCTTCGCGTCTTCGCGCTTTCGCGTGAGCCGGGATCTTGCGCGAAGCCGCGAAGGGCGCGAAGAAGCCATGATCGCAAGCATTAGGCGACGGCCAAAACGTCAACCAAATATAGCATCACGACCATCGATTGGTTCAGGTTCTGGATTATCCTTATATTCCTCTCCATAATAACGAGTCTGAAATAGCAGCTCGCGAACCTGTAGTTAAGAGAAAGATCAGATGCGGAACAAGATCCGAATTGGGCAAATGCGCGTGGGAAAACGGTTTATCGATTGAGGATACGTGCAGAAAACTTGGTGTGAGCTTCTTTCAAATTCTTTTGCCATGCCGAGGCTAGCTGAGATGCTGACTATTGCCCAATCATAGTATTGAGCATGTTCCTACCACCCTCACCACAAAGGCACAAAGACGACTTACTATTTGACCTGGTACGAATATGCGTCCCCTATCGAGATTTATTTTCATCCTCATGGGTGACTTTATGTCACGGGCGTTTCTCTGTGGTCTCACTGAGAACGCAAGGAGAAACTTACTATCAATTACTCATGCCACCAGGGCCGCCAATTGGTGCAGCTCCAGACCCAGGCCGCCGTAGCTGAATTTTAGGTCCAGGAGACCATTATGCACCAATAATAATATTAATATAAGCTCAAATAGGATAAGCAGGGCTATGAGGATGATGCATAGGCCCGGCGTCTGAAATCAGAGGAAAAGATATTTTTATAGATCATTATAAAACAACACACAATGGGCGACTTCGAGTGGGCGCTGGTGAGCGCCCTCAACTCATTCTTCGATAAAGATGGCATCGCCGCCATAGCCTACCGGCTCAAGCAATCGCGCTTCTCCGGCCAGTTTATGGATATACTTGTGGACTCCAAAATTCCCGAGTACTATCTGGTCATCGAGTGCAAGAGCCTGGATGCGCGCAAGACAAAGTCGCTCTACTTCAAGCAGCACTTCAGCCTGGCCGCCGGAGCCCACCAACTGACGCGCGAGACGGATTTCATCACCCGCTCGGGAAGACAGGGCATTCTGGCGGTGGAGCTTCGCTACGGCGCGGGAAAAGCGCGAAGCGCATACCTGGTACCCTGGGGGCAGATCTTCCAGAGATACAACGCCGGAGAGACGGGCCTCTCCCTGCGGGATATTGAGATCAATCCACCCTTGGAGAGAAAGGGCGGCGCTTACCGGATCTCCCGGCTGGACATCGTGCGCATCTCCGGATACTTCGATTTAGCCGGGGAAGGCGATGGCCAGGAGGAGGACCCGGCTATTGAGGAGTAAAGAGAGTGAAAATGCCACGACGCACCCGCGCAGGAAGCTGCGGGGTATTGCGTTTAAAAATAAATAGTTTATGATATTAGTTTAAACGTCTATCTTAAAGACACGCTCGTATGAGCGTTTTCCAAAATCTCTTAAATATTTTTCTAAGGCCGCACTTACTTTTGCCCCATCTGAATCATAGTCAGCCATTACGTTTTTTAAGTCTTCCTTATAGGCTAACTTTTTTGCTTTGGAGTTGGCAGGGAGACTATCACAGATTCTTTTTAGTACTTTCTCCTCCGGCCTCTCCGCGCCATCATTTTGCGTTTTACAGTAGCAATCCCGAACAGGAGTCACATACTCTTTGAGCGAATTATATTCTTCTTCGTCTATTTTTTTTAATAATGTTGATTCGATAGGTTCAGTAATTGTTTTAATGCCAAGTGGTTTTGCATTATCTCCAATGGGCAATGTATAAAAATTCCAGTCAGAAATGCCTTTTGAGAAAATACCTACTAACACTGCTTGGAGGTAAGGCTCTTTTACAATTTTATCACCAATAAGCATATCAATACCAGTGTATACAACAATACCATAAAAAATAACTCCAAGTGCGCCGTAAAATAAAGAATAGACAACAGTTATTAATTTTAACCTAATTAAAAAATTTGTATGAGGATAGGTTGTTGTCTCAAGCTGTAAGAACGCGATAAATGCTGCAACAATAAAAGCTAAAAAGTATGTAAAAAATACTTCTTGTAGCATTCTCTGGCCTTCATCTCATATTCTGTTCAAGTGACGCCTTAGTACCATCGAATTTCACAATTCCTTTGCTACCAAGATCACGTAGGTATTTTTGTACTGTCGGCGTACCTCTACCAATCTCTGAAGCAATATTTACTACAGAAACTGGTTCCTTGCTATCTTCTAGAACGCGGACAATTGCGGTATTTATGCCCACTCTTTGCCGTTCACCGCTAAAGTACATTCTTTGGCCTCACATTTATGTTCAACATTTATACGGCTCCCTTAACGTATATAAAACTTATCTACGGTTTTTCTAATGGAATCTCAATATTCCTAAAAACGGATCGTTTATGTTATTTATAGAATTGGCGTTCTGAATGTCAACAATTGGCTTTACAGGAAATATATCGCGATATTGTGGCATTTGATAGGCATTGTAGTAGAGAGCATGTTATTAGTCCTTGTCTTAAGGTCTACCGATAATTACTTCCAAACTGCAAGCTGCGGAGAATTGCGTTTAAAATTGTGAAGAAAAATAGTAATAGTAGCGCCCAAATGAGGTTTTGCTTAATTTAACTCCAGCAAAGTTTACTTGCATTAACCTTTTATGCCAGCCCGATTCTCCACAAAGCCATGAAGCTTCCAGGCACGGCGACAGAAGAGGAGAACATCTCCATCGCCATGGGAAAGCTGAACATCCAGCCAGGCCAGGTCTTCCTGGACATCGGCTGCGGCTCGGGTGCCGTCTCCCTGGCTGCCTCTCGCTACACCGACCGGATCTACGGCATCGACCGGCGAGAGGAGGCGGTGCAGATGTGCCGGGCCGGAGTTCCGGGAGGGCAATTTTTCCTGGGCGAGGCAGTCGCCGTTTTGCCCGGCCTTCCCGATGTGGACAGATGCTTTATCGGCGGCACGCGCGGCATCGATGAGTTCCTGCCTCTGCTCCTGGAGAAGGCACGCCCCGGCTGCGTAATTGTGGCGGACCTGGCCCGCCTGGGCATCGCCGCCCGCGTGGCGCAGATGATGAAGGAGGCCAAAATCTTCAGGGAGCTTATCCAGATTCATATCGCAAGGGGCTACGATTTAGGGGGAGACATCGCCCTAAAACCCGTTAACCCCATCTTCATGGTGATTGGTAAATGTTGATCGGCATCAGCCTTGGCCCAGGAGACCCCGAGCTTTTAACATTCAAAGCAGCAGCAGCCCTGAAGAGCTGCACAAAGGTCTTTGTGCCGGGAGAGATGGCCGCCGAGTTGGCCAGGGTCCACTGCCAGCCCGAGATCTTGCAGTTTCCCATGATTGAGGATAAAGAGGAGCTGGAGAAAATCTGGCGCAAGAATGCCGACACAGTGGAGGCCGCGGCTGCCGAGGGCTGCGCCGGCTTTGCCTGCATTGGGGACGTCAACACCTTCTCCACCTTCAGCCATCTGGAGAGGGTGATCCGGCATAATTATCCGCAGATTGAGATTCAGACCATTCCCGGCGTGGGCATCGTCCCCTGCCTTGCCGCGCGCTTTGCCGCGCCGCTGGAGTGATCCTTTGAGGTCTCGGACGGCTCGCCTCTGGACACGGTCATCAGGATAAAGGCCACCCGGCCAAAGAAGCTGGCCGAGGAACTGCGCCTCCGGGGCTTTGATGAGTTTGTGCTGGGAACGATGCTCTGCACCCCCCAGGAAAGGATCATCAGAGATGAGATGCCGGAGAGAAGCGACTACTTTTCCGTTCTCCTGGCCCGGAGGCGGAGATGAAGCTCTACTTTGTAGGGGCAGGCCCGGGAGATCCGGATCTCATCACCGTCAAGGGCAAGCGGCTCCTCTCCGAGGCGGACCTGGTGGTTTATGCCGGCTCCCTGGTCAATCCCGCCCTCCTGCAAGGCCTGAAAGCGGAGACGATGGACAGCAACGGCGTCTCACTGGAGGCGACCACGACCAGGATCATGGCTGCCCTACGCGCCGGCCAAAAGGTGGTGCGGCTGCACAGCGGCGACCCTTCGCTCTACGGCGCTATACTGGAACAGATGAAGCCGCTGGAAGAGGCAGGAGTGGAGGTGGAGGTCGTGCCCGGCGTCTCCTCCCTCTTTGCCTCGGCTGCCGCCCTGAAAACCCAGCTCACCCTGAAAGGCGTCTCCGAGTCCTTGATTGTGACAAGGCCTGCCGGCACCACCCTGGAGAAGGACGAGCTGGCCGCTTTGAGCCGGCATAATACTACTATGGCCATCTTCCTGGGCATAGACAGGATCCGGGACATTGTCGATAACCTGGACCGGCCAGGCGACACACCTGTGGCCGTGGTCTATCATGCCTCCTGGCCGGATGAGAGAGTTTTGCAGGGAACCCTGGCTGATATCGCCGAGAAGGTAGAGGCCGCGGGGCTGCGCAAGAGCGCCCTCATTTTGGTGGGCGGCGTGGTTAAGAGAACGGGATTTCGGAGGTCTCACCTATACAGAGATCGGTAGCTCAAAAATCAGTAGCCATTCTGGTCTTTCCCAGAGACAGGGAGAAGGCAGAGAAGATCGCCCAGGCTCTGCAAGAGCGCTACGCTCCCGCCATTGTCCTTTACG